>CAYQYM010000040.1:0-11747 GCA_964421715.1 uncultured Acidipila sp. | reverse complement strand
GTCTTAAGCAGCGTGATGAGCCCCGAGGCAGCCACGGCGCCGGCACCCATCGGCCTTATGTAGGCTGCCCACAGGTCGCTTGGAGACATCTGCGCAATCGGCCTGGTGGCCGGGTAGAGCGCGCCCGGAAAATGCGAGCCAAAGAAGTAGATTGCAGGCATGAGCACCAGCCACGAGAAGACGCCGCCGGCAAAGATCGTGCCCGCAACGCGCGGCCCGATGATGTAGCCCACGCCCAGGTACTCGGGCGTCGCATCCGCACGGATGGCTGCGCCCTTCAGCACGTGCTGCTTCCCGTAATCGGGCTGGTAGTCCGGCGTGCCCGGCCAGGCCGCCAGCAGGTTATCATTCTGAAAGAGCGTGTAGAACCCGCCCAGTCCCAGGCCCAGGAAGACACGGCTGGCGAACGAGCCGCCGCGCTCGCCCGCAAGCAGCACATCGGCGCAGGCCGTGCCCTCCGGGTAGGTCAGGTTGCCGTGCTCCTCCACGATGAGCTGCCGCCGCAGCGGAATCATGAACAGCACACCCAGCCAGCCGCCCAGCAGCGCGAGAATGAAGATGCGCGCGTACTCGAGGTCGAAGCCGAGGAAGATCAGCGCCGGCAGGGTGAAGATGACGCCGGCCGCGATAGACTGACCGGCGTTGCCCGTGGTCTGCACGATGTTGTTCTCAAGAATTGAGGCGCGACCAAGCGCGCGCAGCACGCTGATCGAAAGCACCGAGATGGGAATGGACGCGGCCACCGTGAGCCCGGCCCGCAGGCCCACGTAGACCGTGACCGCGCCAAAGAGAATGCCAAACAGGCAGCCCAGCAGGATAGCCCGCAGGGTAAACTCCCGCCTGCGGTCCCCAGGTGCGACGTACGGTTGAAATACCAAGGAAACCACCCTCCGCTTGAAGGGCGAGTGTATCAGGGCGTTAGCAACGGTTTCATTTTCGGCGGGCTGGACGCTCTTAGCATAAGAGCCTTGCACTTCTTGCGTCATGCTGTTGGCGCGGCAGTTCGTTTCCGCGCGCAGGTCACGGGTGTGCCGGGCAGAAAACGCGTCTTCGGGGTTTTCTTGTAACGGATTGGTCGGGACGGGCAGATTTGAACTGCCGACCCCTCGCACCCCAAGCGAGTGCTCTACCAGGCTGAGCCACGTCCCGACGACAGTGGGGGTCTGGTGTGAGTTTACACGAAGCGGCAGGCCTCTGCCGGCCGGCTCAGTGGGCGGGCGGCACGTATTCCTTGGGCAGCGAGGCGCCATCACCGAAGAAGTACTGCGTCATCTGTTCCACCAGGAACTCCTGGGCCTGGGGAGTCCAGGGCTGAAGGCGGTACTCGTTCAGGAGCATCTTCTGGTGCTCCACCCACTCGCCCCAGGACTTCTTCGAGACATTGTTGTAGATCTTGTGGCCGAAGTCGCTGTCAAAAGGCGGCTCTTCCAGTCCTTCCATCTCCTGCTTGTAGCGCGAGTCAAAGACCATGTGTGCCATAGAGCTCCATTGTAATAAAAATGGCCCGCGCCGGAGAGCTTAGAGGCGCGGGCCCGTACAGGCAAGCAGTCTGCGCTACTTTGCAACCGCTCCCGGAAAGACCCCTTTGAGCGGGGCGTTCTGCTGCTCGCGCAGTTCGGGGTGCGGCAGCGGCTTGCGCGGCAGCATCTGGTCGCGCATGGCAGTGTTGTAGACAAAGATGGCCTCGACGACAGCAGCCTGTTTCAGGTCGGCGGGCTGCAGCCGCTCAAAGGTGTCCATGTTCGAGTGATGGGTGCGCGACTCGTAGGCGAGCTCGTCCTGGATGAACTGGAAGCCAGGGATGCCGACGGCGTCGAAGGAGAGGTGGTCGGTGCCGCCGGTGTTTCGCATGCTGAGAGTGGCGACGCCGAGGTCCTTGAGCGGAGCGATCCACTGGGCGAAGAGGGGCGCGACGGCTGCGTTCTCCTGCAGGTAGACGCCGCGGATTTTGCCGGAGCCATTGTCCACGTTGAAGTAGCCGGAGACGAGCTTCTGCTCGGGCTTAAGCTCAAGCGGGCCCCCGGCCGGGCGGACGAACTCCGGCAGGCTGGCGAACTTCGGATCGGTGGAAGGCGGTGTGGAGCCGAAGTGCTGCCGGACGTATCCGCGGGAGCCGAAGAGGCCCTCCTCTTCGCCGCTCCAGAGAGCGATGCGTATGGTGCGGCGCGGCTGCACGTTGAGCGACCTGAGGATGCGCATAACCTCCATCGCGATGACGGAGCCGGCGCCGTTGTCGGTGGCGCCGGTGCCGGCGACCCAGCTATCGAGATGGCCGCCGACCATGACGACCTGGTCCTTGAGCGCGGGGTCGGTCCCGGGAATCTCGGCCACCGTGTCAAAGCCGTGCTCGTGGTCGCCGGTGGTCCTGGTCTCGACGTTCACCTCGAGGGTGACGGGCACGTTGGCCTCAAGCAGGCGGTAAACGCGGCCGTAGTTTTCGATGGCGGCAACGACGACCGGCACCTTGACGGCGGACTCGGCCTTGTATGGCGTGCGGCCGAGCGCTGCGCCGTTGTCGTCAAAGAGGGTGCCGCCGGCACCGCCGCCGTCCTTGCCGTCGCGGCTGGGGCGGATGACCGCGGCCACCTTCTCCTCGGTGAGGAACTGCGCGATCTTATCAACCAGCCTGGTGCGCTCGAGGTAGGCCTTGATACGCGCGTCCATGTCGCCGGCGCGTTCCTCCGGGACGGGGTACTGGGCGATTTCTTCGAGCTCCTTTTCGGAGTAGCGCGTGAAGAGGGCCTTGTCGACAGGCGGCACCTTGCGCATCTCGCCCAGCAGGACGACCTTGCCGGCCAGCTTGCCCTTGTACTTGTCAAAGTCACTCTCTTTGGTGATGTTGACGAGAACGGCGTCGCCGGTGACTGGGCCGTGGGTGGAGGGAGACCACGGTGTGGCCTGGGCGATGAAGACCGCGGTGTCGGGCGCGGTCATGCGGACCCAGGTGTTCAGTTGCTGCCAGCCGACGCCGAACTCGCCCCAGTCCTCAAGATGCGCGTTGACGCAGCCCATGGCAGTGAGCTGATCGCGCGTCCAGGCGTTGGCCTTTGCCATGTTGGGTGAGCCGGTGAGGCGTGGGCCGATGGCGTCGGTCAACGCCGAGGCGTACTCCATGATGTGCGAGTGGGTGAGGCCCTCTTCGCGGATTCTCTGGTACATCGTGAGGTCAAGATTTTCCACCGCCGGCTGGTCGGCGGCGGCGGGGGCGGCTTCCGCAGGGCGGGTCTTCACCTTTTCCGCGGCGAGGGCAGGCAGCCCGGCCAGCAGAAGGGCCGCGGCCATGTAACAACGGCTTGCACGCATTTCGGTTCTTCCTCCAGGAGTGTGAAACAGGGTGGTGAACAGGAAGCCGAAGGATAGCAGAGAAGAAGGCTCAGGAGGAGCAGTGCCCTAGCCGCGGAGGACGGCCCGGGGCATCACGTCGGCGAAGACGAAGCCGTCGCGCTCGATGGCAACGCCTGGCTCTATGTCGATGGCGCTGCTGAATACGGGCGCATCGTAAACAAATGTGTGGAACTCGCCATTTTCGCCGCAGGAGTCGACGCCTGCGGGGAACTCGGCGAGCAGCCCGGCATCGAAGTCGCGGCCGGCGAATCTGCGATCCAGCCGTTGCAAGTCGATGCAGGTGAGGGTCGCACGCAGGCCGGCTTGGATCATGTCGCGGGCGAGCACCGAGGTGTCCAGCCCCCAGAGCGGAAAGAGCGGCCTGAGCCCGGTGGGCTCGAGCTGGCGGACGCGGTAGGCGCGGATGTCTTCGAGAAAGAGATCGCCAAAGGCGACGGCGCCAATGCCAGCCTTTGCGGCGCGCCACCAGACCGCTGCCATGGCGTGCTCGTAGTCAGCATTAGAGCAGGGGGCGGGCAGCTCGACGGACCACAGCGGCAGGTCGAGCCGCTGCGCCTGCGCCTCGACCAGGTCACGACGCACGGCGTGCATGGCGACGCGATCTGCTGTGCGGTTAAAGCTGGTGACCAAGGCGACGACCTGCACCACTGGCTGCTGCCCGAGCAGGTGCAGCGCCCAGGCGCTGTCCTTGCCGCTGCTCCAGGAGAGCAGGACGGTAAGCGGGCCAGGGGCCGATTCAGAAGCCGGGGTGGGCATAGAGGTTAAACCTCGGCGCGGGCTGGCGACGGCTGGTAGCGAAGCCAGGCACGATCTGCATATGGCTTGCCTGGAACGATGCCGTGCAGGATTTCGGCGAGGATCTCCGCAGTGGGGGTGATCGTCATACCGGCGCGGTTGAAGTAGAGGTTGCCGTCGGCGAAGGCGACCTGGCCGGTGCGAACGGCGCGCAGCTCGCGCCACCAGGGCAGCCGCTCCAGGGTCACGCGCTCGCGCAGACTACGCTCGAGATCAAAGCCGCAGGGGGCAACGATGATCCACTCGGGATCTGCCTGGCGGAGGTGTTCGGCCGGGATGGCCTTCGAGTATTCGCCCTTGTGACTGAGCAGGGGCTCGCCTCCGGCAGCCTCGACCAGCTCCGGACCCCAGTTGCCCATGACGAAGAGCGGCTCAGTCCACTCAACGACGACCACTGTGGGGCGAGGGCGAGCGGCGGTGGCAGCACGGACGCGCTCGAGCCGGGCGAGCTCTTCGGCAACGAGCGCCTCTCCGCGCGCCTGCAGGCCAAGTGCCGCGGCGACGCGGCGGATGCTGGCCAGGACGTCGGCGACCGAGAAGGCGGAGAGCGCGAGCTGGCGGGCAGAGACGGCGCAGACTGCGCCACTGCTGGCGGCAGACTCGGGCCGGGGCCCAAGGTCGCGTTCGATATCGGCCGGGCTGATGGCGCAGACCTCGCAGTGTTCCTGGGTGAGCAGGAGGTCCGGCGCGAGCGAGGCTATAAGCAGTGCGTCGAGGTGGTACATAGGCTCGCCTGCGCGAAGACGGCGGCGCACCTCTTCGTCGATCTCGCGGCTGGAGACAGAGACATCGAAGGCGGGAGCGCTGCAGGCGGGCAGC
Source organism: uncultured Acidipila sp. (assembly GCA_964421715.1). Taxonomy (GTDB): domain Bacteria; phylum Acidobacteriota; class Terriglobia; order Terriglobales; family Acidobacteriaceae; genus CAYQYM01. Next base: position 6,788 of record CAYQYM010000040.1, on the reverse strand, counting down.
GTACGCACCCAGGGCGGGTTGTCGCACTCGTGAGAGCGGCCGACGAGATGGCCGCCCGCTCCGAGCGCGCACACAATCTCCGTGGCGCTGGCCAGCAGCGAGACGACCTTCAGAGGGCACCTCGCCGGGGCAAGCGGTGGTAGATGAGGGCGCTAGCTGGCTGCATCGGCGGTGTTGCCGGGGTTTGTCCCACTGCTCGTTTTATCACCCGGCGTGCCGGTGCTTGTAGTCCCGGCCAATGCGGCGGCCACGGCGGTGCCGTTGGGCGAGCCGAGGCCGGTGCAGGCGTCCCATCCAGGGCGGGCCTGGAAGCTGCCGTTTGAGCCCTGGGTAATATCGCGCAGCGCCTTGGGATTCTGATAGAGCACAGGATGGAGGAGGCCGACTCGCGTGCCGCGCTGCGCATTGGTGAGCGCGAGGAGCCCGGCCCAGAGCGGAGAGACTGCGCTGGTACCGCCGACCACCTCTTTCTGGCCGTTCACGAGAATGCTGTAGCCGGTGGCGGGGGCAGCGTCTCCGGCGACGTCCGGCACGCCGCGGCCGCCCTTGCCGCCCTGCGGGGCGGGCACGCCGGCACCCTGCTGCCAGGCGGGCAGCGGGAAGACGGCCGAGACGCCACCGCCGGTGGCGCCGCCGCCAGTGGCAAGGTCATTCCAGACCACCTCCGAGCTGATGGAGCCGCCGCTGCCCTGGAGCTCGGTTCCGCCGCAGGCCAGCACATAGGGGCTCGATGCGGGGAAATCGACCGTGTTCGTGCTGGTGCCGTCGGTCGACCCATTGTCGCCACTGGCGGCGGTGATGCTGATGCCGAGCGCCGCGGCAGACTGGAAGGCATCATCAAGCGCCGTCAGTGCGGACTGCGACCAGCCTGACTCCGGGCCGCCCCAGCTGATGGAGAGGACGGAGGGCTTGTTGGTCTGGTCCTGAACGGCAGTGGTGACTGCATCGGTGAAGCCCTGGTCGGTGTTGGGAGCGAAGTAGACGGCGATCTTTGCCCCGGGTGCGACGGCCGCCGACACCTGGATGTCGAGCGCGACCTCACCGTCGGCGCCGCTGGGGTCGCCGGGCGTGTTCGCGCCGCCGTCGCCGGAGACGGCGACGACGGTGGGCGGCTTCTGCCCGAGGGACTGGAAGTACTGCTGGACGTCGCTCTCGGTATATCCGCCTCCGAGCTCAATGAGGCCAATGGTCTGGCCAGCCGCGGAGCCTGCCGGGAAGTTGTAGAGCTGGGCTACCTGCACCGGGGTAAAGCTCTGCGCGGTGCCGGCATGGTTCCGGGCGAGGTAGCGGCAATGGGGGCGGGCAAGGGGACGGGCATCGAGACCGAGCACGGCCTCAACCATTTCGGCGTGGTCGGCGGTCATCGAAACCTCGCCCTCGAAGCCGTGAAAGCGGCGCTGGTGCTTCTGCTCCTCGAACATCTTGAGCTGGACGCCGAAGGCCTGCTCGAGGGCGGCGGCGGTGCCGCGCAGCACGAGGGTGCGGCGGGAGAGGCTGGAGTTGTGCTCGTCGACGGCAAGACCATGTAGGGCGGCGAACTGGCGCAAACGGGCAAAGTCCTCCGGGTTGCCGGCGTACTCGCGGTCGAACTCTTCGTAGCTAAGCACGCGACCGCCGAGTTCGGCCAGGCGCAGAGGCTTTTTACGGCGCACAATAAGCGAGACGCTGAAGACCTGATCCGGAGGAACAGGGCCTACAGCCGTGGCGGACGGGGGCGCGGAACGGCCGCTGGCGGGAAGAACGACGCGGTGTGAGCTCATGAAGGCACCTCGATTCCTGGGCGTGCAGTGGTCTGCCGCCCCGAGATTCGACGTCAGATTACGCTGTGGAGTGGCCCAGCGCGGATGCCGTTTTACTCTGACGCGTGGCGGCCTAACGGGCGGGGGCGGACTTCTTCTGCTTCTTATCCGGCTCACCGGCGGCGACGAGGTCCAGCTTTTTCTCGGCCTTTTTGTCAGCAGCCGCGCGCTTCTTGTCCTCGTGGGTAACGAGCAGGGCCTCGATCTGGCGCAGCAGGTCGGTTGCGTTCATCGGCTTCACGAGCATCTGGTCCGCACCCTGCTCGCGCCACTCCGAGCCGGGCAGCGGAAATGCCGTGAGCATGGCTACGGCCGGGGCGTAAGGAGCCTGCTTGGCAGCGTGAACGACTTCCAGACCGGCAGTTTCACTCTCCATGCGCATGTCGGTGATGACCATGTGGTATTCGTGGGCCTTCAGCTTCGACTTTGCCTCTCGGGCGGAAGCGGCCGTGTCCACTTCAAATCCGCTGATCTCGAGGACGGCTTTCAGCGTAAGCAGGATGGTGAGTTCGTCGTCTACCAGCAGAATGCGCCGTTTCATTGAGACTGCTCCCGGGGAAAAAGCAAAGGTGCGAGGCTTAGAGGCCTCAGGGTTCCAGGGCCCATGCGCATCAGGCACTGGACTAGAGCTCTGCAACCGCAGAGCATACCATGCTCGCGACCGCAGTACTGCTTTGTGCATCATAAATCAATGCCGTGATTTTTGAGGCCGATGCTATACTCGCGGTGCTGTGTCATGGCCTTGGCATGGCCGAGTTCTTAGGGAACGGCTGCCAGGCAAGCCGGACGACAAGCCCATCCGCTGGTAGTTTGGCAGGCAGCAAGTGGACCGAGCAGTGATTCATCCAACGTTACAGCAAGTCCGGGAGGACACCCATCGATAAGCGTTCGGCAAAGCAGTTCATTCGCATCAACGACAGGATTCGCGCCCGCGAGGTCCGTGTCATCGACGAAAAGGGAGAGCAGTTGGGCATTCTGGCTCCGTTTGAGGCTTTGAAGATTGCGCGCGAGCGCGGCCTCGACCTTGTAGAGGTCTCCCCGAACGCTGTTCCGCCAGTGTGCCGCATCCAGGACTACGGCAAGTTTCTCTATGAGAAGGACAAGAGCGACCGCGCCGCGCGCAAGAAGCAGAAGATCATCACGATCAAGGAAGTGAAGTTCTCTGTAACCGTGGACGAGCACGATTATCAGACGAAAAAGAACCAGGCCGTGCGCTTTCTCAGCGAGGGGGACAAGGTGAAGGCCTCCCTGCGCTTCAAGGGCCGGCAGATGGCCCATCGCGAGCTCGGCTATGCGATCATCAACCGACTGATCCAGGACATCGGCGATACGGGTACGGTCGAGTTCATGCCGCGCATGGAAGGAACGACGCTGCATGCGATTCTGGCACCGGGAAAGAAGGAGACGGCGAAGAAGCTGCCGCCAGCGCAGCCACGTCCGGCGCAGGCTGCCGCATCGGGATCGGTTTCCGGGCCCGCTTCTCAAGTTGCACAGTAGGCCGGACTCTGCCCTACTTCTGCACGCCGATCGCCTTCATCCACTCCACATCACTGCTGTCCAGCGTGTTCATATAGTTCACCGTGTAGCCGATGAAGGTGCTCAGCAGCTCGTAACTGGCGTAGTAGCTGTCGGCGTCGATGAGCTGGGCGGTATCTAGGGCCGTGCCCGGTAGGTTCACGGTATCGGCCGCGAGCGAGTGAACCACGATGGAGGGAACCAGGGCGCGGCGGAAGGGGCGTGTGTCATCGGTGCGCAGGCCCTTCGAGCAGTCGACCATCTGCGGTGTCTGCGCAGGCTGCTGCACCTGGCCTGCACCCTTGAGCAGCAGCCCCAGTCGCGACTGCGGCACCCATGTCGCTCTATCGGCCAGGTTCTGATTGATGTAGTAGCTGGTGTCCTGCATACCGAGCGCGTCCAGGTCTACCATGGCCAGGATGTGCTTGCGGTCGCGCAGGCTGAGCGACTCGAAGTAGTCTTCGGAGCCGGTCTGACCGTCGAAAGCGGCGAAGATAATCGTGTGCTGCTGCTGCTGAGCGGTGAGCGAGCGGTAGAGCAACGGCAGCATGGCAGCGCCGCTCCAGTCGTCGAGCACCGATTCGCCCTCAGGCCAGACCTGATAATGGGCCGCCACCAGCAGCACGCGTTCGTCCATGCCCGGTATGGTGGCGATTAGGTTTCGATGACCCTCGCCGGCAGCCTGCTGTTCGACATGACCGTCGGGATACCCGGCCCGTGCGAAGAGCTTCGTCAGCCGCTCGAGGCGGGCCGCGTTCGTGGCCGGGACGGTGGCGAGGTATTCCATCACCTCGGGCCGGGGGACATTCCAGTAGAGGAGGCTGCCCTGCTGGCGCTTCTCCTTGTGCGCACCGAGCAGCAGCGGCAGCAGCAGCAGCACTGCCCATCGGCCCCCGGCGAAGTTGCACCGCCTCCGCATGGGCAGAAAGCATAGCAGCGGGGCGGCCGCGCGCGCGAGCCCGGCGCAGTTTCAGGTGCGCGGATGCAGCTGTGATACGACTGTGGCCTTCGATGGCTATACTCATGGGGCACACAACGCAGGCAAACGGGAGATCAGCAGATGGCGCAGGTATTTCCGGGCAGGTTCACGGCGAGGATGGAGGGCAGCTACGTGGTATTCCTGATCGGCGTGCGGGTGAACCGGCTGTTCGCCATAACAAAGTGGACGCAGGTGGTTCGCGCGATGGGGCCGATGCTCAAGGAGCTCCACACGCATCCAGAACTGGGCTTTTTATCAGCCGAGACGCTGCTGAGCTGGCGCGGCGTAACAAGCCTGCAGTACTGGCGTTCGTTCGACGCGCTGCTCGCGTATGCGCATGCCGCCAACGGCAACCACCTGCCGGCGTGGGCGGCGTTCAACCGCTCGATTGGTGCGGACGGCTCGGTGGGGATTTGGCATGAGACATATGTGATTGACCCGCGGCGCAGCGAAACCATCTATGGCAACATGCCGCGCTGGGGACTGGCGCAGGCGGGGGTTCATATTCCGATCACGGGAGTGCGGGACAGCGCGCGCCAGCGGGTAGAGGCGGTCGGGGGCGTGTAGGGCACGGCGCGTGATCCGTGATCCGGGGCAGTCAGTTACACTCTGTCGCAGTGAAGGCAATGGCATGAAAACTGTTTTACTTCTGGCTTTCGCGTTCTTGTCTTTCGCGGCTTCGGGCGCATCGGGGCTCGTTGCGGCGTCCGCGCCTGCGAGCCTGCCGGCCGACGTAGCCGCACGCGTGGACGATGCGGCGCAGCACGTGATTACGCAGACAGGCCTGCCCGGCGCATCGATTGCGATTGTGGAACACGGCCAGGTAGTCTACACGCGGGCCTACGGCAAGGCGCGCCTTGAACCGCCCACAGCGGCCGAACCCGGCATGCGGTACGCCGTGGGCTCGATCTCAAAGCAGTTCACGGCGGCGGCGGTTCTGCTGCTCGAGCAGCAGGGCAAACTCTCGATCGAGGACCCGGTCTCGAAGTATATGCCGGAGCTGACGCGCTCCGGCGAGGTGACGATCCGGATGCTGCTCTCGCACACCTCCGGCTACCAGGACTACTGGCCGGAGGACTACCTGATGCCATCGATGCGGCAGCCGACGACAGCCCAGTACATCCTGGACACGTGGGGGAAGAAGCCGCTCGACTTTGACCCGGGCACGCGCTGGCAGTACTCGAACACGAACTACGTGATCGCAGGGCGCATCGTGGAGCAGGTGTCGCACACGCCGCTGATGCAGTTTCTGCAGCAGAACATCTTTGGCCCGCTCCGGATGAATACGGTGTATGACCTAGACGCGGCGCGACTGGGCGACACGGATGTGGAGGGCTACATTCGCTACGCGCTGGGCCCCTTACGCGCGGCGCCCAGGGAGGGCCAGGGCTGGATGTTCGCCGCCGGGGAGCTGGCGATGCCTGCCGGGGAGCTGGCGCTGTGGGACATCAGCCTGATGCACCAGTCGCTACTAAACCCCGCGTCGTACCGGGAGATGTTCACCTCCGTCAAGCTGAAGGACGGGACGGACAGCCACTACGGGCTGGGGCTGTTCACGATGGAGCGCAGCGGGCACAAGGCCTACGAGCACTCGGGTGAGGTCTCGGGGTTCGTTTCAGAGAATATCGTGTTCCCGGAGGACGAGGCGGCGATCGCGGTACTGACAAACCAGGACGCCTCGCCGGGCGCCACGCTGATTGCGCAGGCCCTCACCCCGATCGTGCTGGGAACTCCGGAGAACACGGCGAAACAGGCCGAGACCGAGGCGCGGCAGCTCTTCACACGATTCCAGCTGGGCAAGATTGACCGCAGCCGCTTTACAGAGAACTGCAATGCCTACTTTAGCCAGCAGGCGCTGAAGGACTTCGCCACGAGCCTAAGTCCGTTGGGCGAGCCGGTCAGCTTCCGCCAGGTGAGCGAACAGCTACGCGGCGGGATGACCTTCCGGGCCTTTCGCGCGAGCTTCCGCGACGGCCGCCAGGTGACCATCACCACTTACAGCATGCCGGACGGCAGGCTGGAGCAGTACCTGGTGGAGCCGGTGCTCTAAAACGGCCGCGGGCAGGCTGAACCGCTACAATCGGGCCATGCAGCCGAGGGAGAAGCGGCGATTCGGGAGCGGGGTGAACGCGGCTTTCTGGGTGGGGCTCGCCGTTCGGCTGGCCTACGTTGCCATAGCGCACACCTGGCGGCAGCGCCCATGGGACGACCACTTCGGGTTCGGCTGGGAGATGGGCCGCGTGGCGCGCGCGCTGGCGACGGGCTACGGCTATGCGGACCCGTTCCGGGGCCACTCTGGCCCGACGGCCTGGGTGACGCCGCTCTACCCGCTGCTGATGGCGGGAGTATTCCGGCTGACGGGCGTCTACACGGCGGCCTCGGCATGGATCCTGCTGACGCTGAACTGCATGTTCAACACGGTGGTGGTGTTTCCGCTGCGCGAGATCGCGACGCGCTCGGGAGGCGAGCGCGTGGCCCGCTGGACGGTGTGGGTG
>CAYQYM010000039.1:0-11771 GCA_964421715.1 uncultured Acidipila sp. | reverse complement strand
CCATTGCGCGCCGCGGTCAGCAGCTCTTCTCGCGCCTTGAAACCTGCGGCAAGCCTGTCATCGCCTGCATTAACGGCTTTGCCCTCGGCGGAGGCTGCGAACTGGCTATGTCCGCATCCTTCCGTATCGCGAGCGATAACGCGAAGTTCGGACAGCCCGAGGTCAAACTCGGCCTCATCCCCGGTTACGGCGGCTCGCAGCGCCTCCCGCGCCTCATCGGCCGCGGCCGTGCCCTCAAGCTTCTTCTCACCGGAGAGATCATCACCGCGCAGCAGGCCCTCGAGCTTGGGCTCGTGGAAGAGATTGTTCCCCCCGCCGGCCTTATACCGCGCGCCCACGAGCTCGCGCAGATCATCGCCTCCATGGCACCCATCGCCCTCCGTGAGACGCTCCACACCGTTCACACCGGCCTCGACCTTCCGCTGGACGCGGCTCTTGCTCTTGAAGCCGCCGCCTTCGGCGTCTGCTGCGGCACTGCGGATAAAAACGAGGGCACCGCCGCGTTCTTAGAAAAGCGCACCGCTCGGTGGACGGGCGCGTGAGAGTGCCGGCCTTGTCAACCTGTCCCTTGCCTGCCTCTTGTATCCTGCATTCAGCACGCCTTACAGCACCCAGATGAGCCGCTCTCATACCCGCAGCCATACCGTCTTTCAGTCGCGCCCACTCCGGCATCTCTTCGCCCTTCTCGCCGCCCTCACCCTTACAGCCTGCAACCACGGCGCCCAGCAGCAGAAACCTGCCGCGCAGCAGGCAAGGGAACAGGCAAGGCAGCAGGCCCGCGCCAATGCTGCCGCGCGCACAGCCGCCCGCGAACAACTCGAAGAGATACCGCCGCCCGCCAAGGCCCGCTATCTCGCCATTCATACCCTCCAGAGCTGGAACAACCCGCTCGTCATCGTCAGCACCAGCACCGTCACTCTGCGCGTCATGAATCCTGACAGCACGCCCAGCGATCCCGCTACCAGTCCATTGCTTCATCCCGCCGGCGCACGCCGCCGCGAAATCGACATTCACCTCTCCAGGCTGCCCGAGGCCCTCACCTCGCTTCCCGAGGAGCTTTGGCCCTACGGCCGCGTCGTCGCCATTGAAGAGGATCCCGCCGCCCAGCGCCAGGATCGTCCCCAGGTCCGCCGCAACTACGAAGCCACCATGCAAATGCTTAACGACCTTGGCGTAGTCGTGAACGAATGGCAGTCTACCGGCACGCAGTAGCCCGCCTTCCCCAGCGCGGCCTTCAATGCGCTACTCTGAAAGTTGTTAGCATTTCCTCGTGGGCGTTACTCCGTTTCCGATACTCAACTCCACACCTCTGCCGCGCTCGCACGAGCACTTCTCCCGTGCCGCGGAACTCGAACAGGCTCTGCGCCGTACCCTGCGCGGTGAGGTCCGCTTCGATGCCGGCAGCCGCGCGCTCTACGCCACGGATGCCTCGAACTATCGCCAGCTTCCCATCGGCCTCGTCATTCCGCGCGACCAGCAGGACCTCATCAACGCCCTCGCCCTCTGCCGCGACCACGGCGCGCCCGTCCTCGCCCGCGGAGGCGGCACCAGTCTCGCCGGTCAGTGCTGCAATGTCGCCGTGGTCTTCGATCTTTCGAAGTACCTGCGCAACATCCTCTCGCTCGACCCCTCCGCCTGCACCGCGCGTGTTGAGCCCGGCATCGTCCTCGATCGCGTCCGCGAGGCCGCCGAGCAGCATGGCCTCACCTTCGCGCCCGATCCCGCCACTCACAACCGTTGCACCCTCGGGGGCATGATCGGCAACAACTCCTGCGGCGTCCACGCACTCATGGGCGGCAAAACAGTCGACAACATCCGCTCGCTCGACGTCCTGCTATACGACGGCACGCGCCTTACCGTAGGCGCCACCCCGGACGATCAGCTCCGCGCCATCCTCGCCGGCCGCGACCGCCGCGCGGAAATATACCGCTCGCTGTTACAAATCAGAGACCGCTACCAGCAGCAGATTCGCTCCCGTTTTCCCCGCATCCCGCGCCGCGTCTCCGGCTACAACCTTGATGAACTCCTGCCGGAAAATCACTTCCACGTCGCCCGCGCGCTGGTCGGCAGTGAAGGTACCTGCGTCACGGTCCTTAGCGCCGAACTGGAACTCATGCCGAGCCCGCCGCATCGCGTCCTCGTCGTCCTCGGGTACCCCGATCCGTTCTGCGCCGCAGACGCTGTGCCCTCCATCCTGCGCCACAAACCCATCGGCCTTGAGGGCTTTGACGGCATGCTCGTGGACTTCATGAGGCGCAAGCATCTCGCCGTGGATGACCTCTCGCTTCTCCCCGAGGGCCGCGGTCACCTGCTCGTCGAGTTCGGCGCAGACTCGCTCGACGAAGCGCACCGCCGGGCGCAGGCACTCGCCCGCGAGGCCTCCCAGGCTGCAGGCCAGGACGCAAACATTTACTCCGGTGCAGACGCCGCCCGCGTCTGGCACGTCCGCGAGGCCGCCCTCGGCGCAACCGTCTTCGTGCCCGGCGAGCCGCACGGCTGGGAGGGGTGGGAAGACGCCGCCGTCCCTCCAGCCGCGCTCGGCAGCTACCTCCGAGAAATCTACGCCCTCATGCAGCGCTACGGCTATCGCACGCCCATGTACGGCCACTTCGGCCAGGGATGCGTCCACATGCGCATCAACTTTGACCTTGAGTCCGAACCAGGCATCGCCACCTACCGCGCGTTCATCGACCAGGCTGCGGATATCGTCCTTGCCCACGGCGGCTCGCTCTCCGGCGAGCATGGCGACGGCCAGTCCCGCGCAGCCCTGCTGCCCAAAATGTTCGGGCCCGATCTCATGCAGGCCTTCCGCGAGTTCAAGGCCGTATGGGATCCGCTCAATCGCATGAACCCCGGCAAGCTGGCCGATCCCGTCGAGGTCTATCAGCCCACGCAGAATCTGCGCCTCGGCCCGGGCTACCGTGCTTCCTCGCCGCCCACTTACTTCAGCTTCGCCCAGGACAAAGGCTCCTTCGGCGAGGCTACCCTGCGCTGCGTTGGCGTCGGCGCCTGTCGCAAGGAGACCACAGGCACCATGTGCCCCAGCTACATGGCCACGCGCGAGGAGAAGCACTCCACTCGCGGCCGCGCTCACCTGCTGTGGGAGATGCTCGAAAACAAGGGTCTCTCCGGCGGATTCGATAGCGAGGCCGTGCACGATGCACTCAACCTATGCCTCTCCTGCAAGGCCTGTAAATCCGAGTGCCCGGTTAGCGTGGACATGGCCACCTACAAGGCCGAGTTCCTCGCGCACTACCACCGCAGCCACCGGCACGCCCTCCGCGACTACGCCTTTGCCTTCATGGACCGGTCCGCCCGCGCCGCCTCACTCCTGCCCGGCATCACGCCCCGGCTTGCCAATCTCCCCCTGCGAACGCCGCTCGTCTCGAGCCTCATCAAGCGAGCGCTCGGCGTTGCGCCCCAGCGCACCCTTCCGGCCTTCGCGCCGCGCAGCTTCCAGAGCCGCCTTCCAGCATCCGGCGGCACGGGCAGGCAGGTCTTGCTTTGGCCCGATACTTGGAACAACTACTACCACCCCAATACGCTCGCCGCCGCCCATCGACTGCTGTGTCAGGCCGGCCTCCGCCCTTATGTTCCGCGAAAGCACGTCTGCTGCGGCCGCCCGCTTTATGACTTCGGATTCCTCGACCAGGCCCGCACCTACCTCGCCCGCATCCTCTCACGCTTCGCATCGCAGATCGACAACGGCACGCCCTTCATCTTTCTGGAGCCGAGTTGCGCCAGCGTCTTTCGCGATGAGCTGCTGAACTTCTTCCCGCATGACGCCCGCGCGCAGCGCCTCGCTGCGTCTACCCTTTTGCTCAGCCAGGCACTCGTCCAGCTCGCTCCGAGCTTCGTTCCCGCGCCGCAACCCGGCCGTCAGATCCTCGTTCACGGTCACTGCCATCACAAGTCGCTCATGAAGATGCAGGACGAGCTCACATTGCTCCGCGGTACCGGCGCAGAGGTCACGCTGCTCGACTCGGGATGCTGTGGAATGGCCGGCCCCTTCGGCTTCGAACGCGAAAAGTATGAGGTCTCGCAGGCGCTCGGCAGCCGCGTACTGCTGCCTGCTGTCCGCGCCGCACAAAATGAAACCGTCATAGTTACAGATGGTTTCAGCTGCCGCGAGCAGATCGCGCAGAATACCAGCCGCCGGGCCGTCCACCTTGCGGAGGCCCTGTTGGACGGTAGTTAACTAGTGTCTTTTCTTAATGAATCCTAGTACTCGCCCGTCACTATGTTCTTCAGCGGTTCACCCTTCGCAAACCGCTCCACCTGCGTCGCGATAAACCGAAATGCCCGCCGCATGAAGTTCGGGCTCGATCCGGCAAGATGAGGGGTGATCAGCACGTTCGGCGCGTGCCAGAGTGGATGGCCACCCGGGAGCGGCTCCGGGTCCGTTACGTCCAGCGCTGCCCGTATGCGCCCTGCCCGCAGCGCCGCTACCAGCGCGTCTGTCTGCACCACCGGCCCACGCGCTGCATTCACCAGCAGCGCGCCCTGCTTTAGCAGCGCAAGCTCCTCTGCCCCAATCAGTCCACGCGTCTGCTCGGTTAATGGAGTAATCAGCACCACGACATCGGCCAGCGGCAGCAAATCCCGCAGCTTTGATACCGGCTCCACTCCCGGCCGGGCACTGCGCGCCACCCGCATCATCTCCACGCCAAATGGAGCAAGCCTCTCCTCGATCGACTGCGCTATTGAGCCGTAGCCCACAATGAGCACCGTTTGGCCGTGCAGTTCTTCAACCAGCACAGGAGGGAAGTGCTCGCCCTTCAGGCCATGAATGGCGTTGTAGTGCGCATTTGCCTCCGTCCGCCGTGCCCACTCGCCGCGACGTTGCAGCTCGCCATAGAAGGGAAGCCACTTCAGCGAAGCCAGGATCGCGGTCACCGCCCACTCCGCCGTAGCTATGTTATGTACGCCCTGCGCATCACAGAGCACCGCGCCCTCCGGCACAAATCTCCTAAGCCAGTCCACGCCGGCCTGCGTCGAGTGCACCACCTGGATGCCTCGCAGCCACGGCGCCACCGGCTCTGCCTGCGCCGCATAAGGTGGAGCAATCCAGAAATCCACGCCGAGCTCTTTGCACGGCACCGCCGGCAGCACAATTACCTCCGAGTATTCCCCCGGTAACAGCGCAAACAGCTCGGACCATGCCCAGTGAGGCACTCCCACCTTGATCAGTGGCATTGTTACTCCTTCAGGAACAGGCGCAGCGCCTCCAGCCCTGCGTGAATTGCGTCTTTCGCTACAGCATAGCCAAACCGCACGTGCCCCTCACCCTGCGCGCCGAACACGACGCCCGGAATCGTCGCCACGTGCGCCTTCTCCAGCATCACCTGCGCCGCCGTGCGGCTGTTCTTGCTGATCTTCGTCACATTGGGGAAGGCATAAAATGCCCCCTGCGGCAGCTCGCACTTCAGTCCGAGTTCATTCAGTCCCTTCACCAGCAGGTCGCGTCGCGAGCGATACTCTTCTCTCCGCTCTTCCAGCACACTTATTGGCTGCCGCAACGCCTCAAGCGCCGCCCACTGCGTCGGAGTAGATACGCCGTTTACGGAATAAAGCACCAGCTTCTTCAGCCCCGTCATGAAGGGCTCTTTCGCTATGGCGTAGCCGATGCGCCACCCGGTCATAGCATGTGACTTTGAAAAGGTATAAGTCGAGATGGTCCGCTGTTCCATGCCCGGCAACGAGGCTATCGAGAAGTGCTCACCCTCATACACCAGGTCCTCGTAAGCCTCATCCGCCACCACCACCAGGTTGTACTTGATGGCAAAGGCCGCCACCTCTTCTGCCTCTGCCTTCGAGAAGACGGTGCCGGTCGGGTTCTGCGGCGTGTTGTAGTAGATCGCACGCGTGTGCGGTGTCGCAAACTGCTCCAGCGTCTTCGTGATTCCATTGCGCCGCGCCGTCGTAGTTGGCACCAGCAGTGGCCGGGCCTGCGCTCCCGTGATCATGTCACGGATCGGCGTCCAGTAAGGCGAAAACAGCAGCATGTCATCACCCGGATCGAGAATCGCCTGGAACGCAACATAGAGAGCATGGGCGCCGCCCGCCGTCACGATCACGTCGTCCGCATCCACGTTCATCCGGTTCCGCGTGCGCAGCTTCTCGGCCAGTGCCTCTCGCAGTGGAGCGATACCCGACGACTCCGCATACTTCGTCCGGTTCTCTACCAGCGCCCGCATCATCGCATACTTAACCGCGTCCGGCGTCTCAAAAAAAGGCTCCCCGCCATGAAAGGCGTGCACCGTCTGTCCAGCCGCGCGCAGCTCCATCACTTTGTTGCGCACCTGTACTATGTCTGAGAACCCGACCTCATCCAGCCGCTTTGCCAGGTGCAGGCCGCTCTTTTTGGTAACCATCGGCTCCTGTGCGCTCCTCCGGAGAAAATTGCTGACCCAACAGCTTATCCGATGTACCTCGACCTTTGCCCCCGGTTCGCGCGTATCGTGCGGTCTGCGTTCACTCGCCTCACCCTGCCGCCGTGTTCAGTCCAGAGGTTCCCGGGTGTTAATCTCGGGCTGTCATGAGGCGCTCTGCCATCTGGTTTTTCCTCGCGCTCATCTGGAGCTTTCTGCTCATCCGCGATCTCTATGCCCGTAACTGGACGCTCGCGGTATCCGTGGCAATCGCGGTTCTGGGCTTCCTTCTTGCCGGGATCATGATCCGCCGCAGGGATGGACGTCCTTAGGCTTGCTCTCAGGCCTGCAGGGCTCCCGTATAGATCGCCATTCCGCTCACCGCGTCCACACCCATCGCATCCAGCACATCTATCTCTGCCTGCTCGCGAATTCCTCCTGCCACAATCAGTTCATTCACCGTAAGCTCGCGCAGCTGCCGCGCTACCCCAAGCGGAAAACCCGTCATCGTTCCCTCGGTGTCCACATGCGTGTAGAGGAACGCTGAGCAGTATGCCTCCAACTGCGGAATGGCAAGCTCCGGCGTGAGCCCGGCGCTCTCCTTCCAGCCCCTCACGGCCACCGTGCCCGCTTTTGTATCAACGCCTGCTACAAACCGCTCACGGCCCAGCCGCTCCCGAACCTCGGCTGCAAACTCGGCATCCGCCCGCCCGTTCTGAAAGAGTCTCGACCCAAAGATCACCCGCTCTGCGCCAGCGTCTAACAGCTCTTGTGCTCGCTGCACCGTGTGGACGCCGCCGCCCACCTGGCAGTGCAGCCGCTTCGCGAACTGCTCAATCAGCGCTGCGTTCGAGCCCGTTCGCATAGCTGCGTCCAGGTCAATCAGCTGCACCATGCGATAAGGTGCAAACCGCTCCAGCCAGTAGTCAAAATCGTCGAATGCCACCTGCAGCTTCTCACCGCGCACCAGTTGCACAATGCGGCCGCCCATCAGGTCAATCGAGGGAATCAGCATGGCAGCCTCACCGGCACTCCCATGCGAGACAACGCCTCTTTCAGCGCGCGCGCATCCGCTACCCCGAAATGAAAGATGCTCGCCGCCAGCGCCGCATCGGCCCTACCGCGCGTGTAGACATCCGCAAAGTGCTCCGCCGTGCCTGCCCCTCCTGACGCAATCACCGGGATATTCACACTTTCGCTTACCGCCGCTGTCAGCTCGCAATCAAAGCCCGCGCGTGTTCCGTCTGCGTCCATTGAGGTCAGCAGGATCTCACCCGCGCCGCGCGCCTCTGCCTCACGCGCCCAGTCCAGCACCTTGCGCCCGGCAGGTCTGCGCCCTCCACTCACAAACACCTCCGCATCCTCTGCCCTGTCCTCGCCACGCCGCGCGTCAATGGCAACTACTACCGCCTGCGCTCCAAAGCTCGCGCCGATTTCGCCGATCAGCTCCGGCCGGGCCAGCGCTGCGGAGTTGATGCTAACCTTATCTGCGCCCGCTGCGAACACGGCCTCCGCATCCCCTGCCGTGCGAATTCCACCACCCACCGTGAAAGGAACAAAGATCCGCTGTGCTGCCCGCCGCACCGTCTCAAGCAGTGTTCCGCGCCCTTCGTGTGTCGCCGTAATATCCAGCAGCACCAACTCGTCAGCTCCTGCCTCGGCGTGCCGACGCGCCATCTCCGCCGGGTCGCCTGCGTCCACTATGTCCACAAACTGCACGCCTTTCACGACGCGGCCCGCACGCACGTCCAGGCAGGCAATCACCCTCCGCGTCAACATCCCTTCCACTCCGCAAAGTTTTTCAGCACCCTCAGCCCAGTGTTCCCTGACTTCTCGGGATGAAACTGCACGCCCATGACATTCCCGCGTTCGTACGCCGCTGTAAACAACCCGGCATAATTTGTAACAGCAACCGTGCCAGATACCATAGGCGCGCGGTAAGAATGCGTAAAGTAAGCAAAGGCTCCCTGCTCCACCCCCCGCATCAGCGCTGCTCCAGGCTCCACTTCGAGTGAGTTCCAGCCCACATGCGGCACCTTGAACCCCGCAGCACTGAACCGCTCGCAGGTTCCCCTGGCCAGCCCCGCCCCGGTAACGCCCGGCGCCTCCGTGCTGCCTTCAAACAGCCACTGCAGGCCCACGCATATCCCCAGGAAGGGAGCACCCTCGTTAACACGTTTGAGCAGCGCAGTGTGCAGCCCGGTCTCGATCAACCTTCCCGTCGCCGCAAAGTGTCCCACCCCGGGCAGCACCAGCCGTTTCGCACGCGCCACTACCTCGGGCTGGTCTGTCACTTCGGTCGCAAAGCCCAGCGCCGCAAACGCCTTGATCACTGAAGCGAGATTTCCCGCCTTGTAGTCAACCACCGTAATCACAGCAGCCCCTTGGTGCTCGGCAGCATCTCCTTGAGCTGTGGGTCGCGCGAGCAGGCAAAGCGAAGCGCCCGCGCAAAGGCCTTGAACAACGCCTCCACCTTGTGATGATTCGATCGTCCGTAGAGCGTCTTCAGGTGGACATTTGCCCGCGCTCCGCGTGCAAACCCTTCAAAGAAATCCTCCACCATCTCCGATTGCAGATCCCCCACGAGTCGCGTCTTCACCTTCGTCTTCACTACGGAAGCCGTGCGTCCGCTAAGGTCTACCGCGGCAACCCCGAGCGTCTCATCCATCGTCATCAGGAAATATCCAGCGCGCAGAATGCCTTTTTTATCGCCCAGCGCACGGTCAAACACCTCGCCTAGCGCGATGCCCACGTCTTCCACTGTGTGATGCTGGTCTACATCCAGATCGCCTTTGCAGGTTAGCTCGAGGTCAAAGCCCCCGTGACGTGTAAACAGCTCCAGCATATGATCAAAAAATCGAATGCCTGTCGATATCTTGTATTGTCCGGTGCCCTCTATCGTCAGCCGTAAATGAATCTCCGTTTCGGTCGTCTTGCGGTGTAGTGCTGCGCTCCGCCTGCCTTTCACTCTGCCCGCAACTGGCATAGCACCTCCCTGATTGCGTCAATACCGGCACGCATCTGCTCACGCGTACCCACCGTGATGCGCACCATCCCATTGCAGCCCGGGTCCGCGGACCGGTCCCGGACAAGCACACCGCGCTCGCGCAGCAGGTGCGTAAACTTCCGGTGTGTCAGGCCAACTTCAGTCAATACGAAATTCGCCTGGGAGGGCCAGTGCCGCATCGCCATCTCATCAAGCGCCGCCGCCAGCTCCGCACGCGCCGCAGTCACCTCCCGCACATACCACTCCAGGTAATCCGCATCCTGGAGCGCTGCCGGCAGGCAGGCCAGAGCCACTGCATTCACGCTGTAAGGTGAGATCATCCGCCGCATCCACTGCATCAGCTCGCTGGAGGCGGCAAGTGCACCGATGCGCAAACTCGCCAGACCGTACGCCTTGGAGAAGGTGCGCGCCACCACCAGGTTCGGCGCCATGCCCACCCAGTCCATCACCGTCTCGCCAAAGAAGTGGAAGTAGGCCTCATCCACCAGCACCACAGCATGCGGCGCGCGGTTCAGAATCTGCTTGAGCTGCGCGCGGGTAGCAATGTTGCCCGTCGGGCTGTTCGGGTTGGCAATCGCGATCAGCTTCGTGCGCGGCGTGATCCCCGCAAGCAGCGCATCGACTGGAAAGCCGAAGTCCTTGATCGCTGGCACGCGCACCACCTCCGCCTCGGTCTGCGATGCGTAGACCTCGTACATCGTGTAGGTGGGCACCGGCAGCAACAGCTCATCCCCGGCGTCCAGAAACGTCTGGCACAGCACGTGGATCGCCTCGTCCACTCCGTTCGTCAGCATCACCTGCCCGGCCTCTAGGCCCAGGCTTCCAGCCACCTGCTCCTCCACGGGGCCGCGCTCCGGATAACGTGTTAGCTCGCTGCGCGAAATCCTACCCAGCACTTCAAGCACGCGCGGAGAGCAGGCAAAGGTGTTCTCGTTGAAGTCCAATCGCAGTCCGTCGCGTCCACCCAGCGGGGGATGGTATTCCTGCGTCCTCAGCACCGCAGCACTTGGGCGCAGTACCTGCTGTGTCATGTCAGCCAAGGTCGCCCTCCGCCGCCGTTCTCACCGCCTCGGCGTGTCCCCGCAGCCCCTCGGCCTCCGCCAGTGCAATCGCGCTCGGACCAAGCCTGAGCAGCGCATCGCGCTCGTAGCGCTGGACGGTGATTAGCTTTACAAAATCCATCACGCTCAGCCCGCCGCGTACACGCGCCAGCCCGCCCGTCGGCAGGGTGTGGTTCGGCCCGGAAACGTAGTCCCCCATCGCCTGTGGCGACCAGGGGCCCACGAACACGGATCCCGCATTCCGCACCCAGTTCAAATCTTCCTCGCTGTCCACGGTCAGGTGTTCGACGGCAAGCCGGTTCGTAATCTCTCGAGCCTCGTCCACGCTGCGCGCCACCAGGATGCACCCATTCCGCCGCAGCGCCTCGGCCGCGGCTGCATTCTTTCGCATGCCCAATTTCACTTCGGTCAGCACATTGCCGGCTAAAAGATCATTCGTGGTTACAAATACCGCAAGCGCGTCAGCATCATGCTCCGCCTGCGCAATCAGGTCGGCTGCAATCGTGGCCGCGCGGCCATTTACGCTATACACCAGGATTTCGGTCGGGCCGGCCAGCATGTCAATTGCGCAATCAGATGAGACAAGCCGCTTTGCCGCCGTAACAAATGAACTGCCAGGCCCGGCGATTTTGTCCACGCGCGCTACTGTCTGCGTGCCATAGGCCAGCGCCGCCACCGCATGCGCCCCGCCTACCGCGTAGAACTCACTGACGCCCACCAGCGCGGCTGCCGCCAGCGTCTCCCGCACCGGCCGGGGTGAGACCACCACAATCCGCCGCACGCCCGCCACCTGCGCCGGAATCGCCGTCATCAGCAGCGTGGAAGGCAGCGGATACCGTCCCGCCGGCACGTAGCAGCCTACCGCGTCCAGCGCATGCACCATCTGTCCGGTCGTGAGCCCCCGTCCTGCCTCCGCTGTCCAGCTCTTTGGCATCTGCCGCTCTGCAAAACGGCGCACGTTCTTCGCCGCGGTTCTCATCGCATCCCGCAGCGGAGCCGCGAGCGAGTCCAGCGCCTCCTGCATCGCCTTTGCCTCTATGCGCAGCGGCTCTTCCTCTGCAAGGCCATCCAGCCGCTTCGCATAGCGGCGCAGCGCCGCATCGCCGCGCACCCTCACGTCGTTCACGATGCGCCGCACTGCTGGCAGCACGTTTGCCTCGGAGGCCTGCCGTCGATTGATAAGTGCCTCCAGGCGCTCGCGCCCGGCGCGGCTGCCGGTCTTGAGCAGCCGCATCAGAACACCACCTTGTTCAGTGCATACTCCACGATGCCTGTGGCACCGGCCGACTTCAGCCGCGGCACGACGTCCCGCACCGTCGCTTCCTCCAGGAT
>CAYQYM010000038.1:0-11945 GCA_964421715.1 uncultured Acidipila sp. | reverse complement strand
GCTTCAATATCTCGGTTGCCGAGCTGGACGAGGCTCTCACCTGGCAATCGGCCACCCTCGGGGTGGCGGCCGTCTCCTCCTCGCGCGACTACCTGGCCGGGCAGATGGCGCAGTTGGAGGATGCGGCCGAGCGGCTCGCCGCCGGGCTGGGAGCTGCCGTCGAAGACGCCTGGTTGGACTACCTGGACTGACCGGCCCCCCGTGCCGAACTGCCCAGCAGGAATCCAAAACGGGATTTAGCCTGGCTGGCTACTACCCAAGTGTTATTTCCTGCCCCGCGCGCTTTGGATACAACGAAGGGAGGTAGACGCCATGATTGCGCCCGAAATCCCTGTAAACGAGCAGGCAAGGCTAAGCAGCCTGCATGCCCTCGGCATCCTGGACACGGAGGCCGAGGAGCGCTATGACCGCGTCACCCGGCTGGCGCGGCGGCTGTTTTCAGTGCCCGTGGCGCTGATCTCATTGGTCGATGCCAACCGGCAGTGGTTCAAGTCCGAACAGGGATTTGGCAGCCGGGAGGGGCCGCGCAGCACCTCCTTCTGCGGCCATGCCATCCTGCAGGACGACATCTTCGTGATTCCGGATGCGGCGGCTGACCCGCGGTTTTATGACAACCCGCTGGTTACCAATCCGCCGCACGTCCGCTTTTATGCGGGCTGCCCGCTGGTGCTCGGCCCCGGTATCAAGGTAGGCACACTTTGCCTTCTGGACCGCAAACGCCGGGAGTTTACCCAGGCAGAGAAACAGCTCATGCGCGACCTCGCCACGATGGTCGAAGACGAGATGAGGGCGTTGCACCTGGCCACGATCGACGAGCTGACCCAGCTTACGAACCGGCGTGGACTGCTGGCGCTGGGCGGATATGTGCTGGCCGATGCGCGGCGCACCGGAAGGCCCGTGACGCTCGGTTACTTTGACCTCAGCCTCTTTAAGCAGATCAACGACCGCTACGGCCATGCGGAGGGCGACCGCGCACTGGTCTCCTTCGCTCAACTGCTGAAAGACGTCTTTCGCGAGGGAGATATCGTCTCCCGCATCGGCGGCGACGAATTTGTGGTGCTGATGAACGGCGCGGATGAGGCAGCTGGGGCGGTGTATCGTCTTGGGCGTGCGCTGGAGCTGTGCAACCGCGACGCACGCCGAGGCTACGACCTTCAATTCCAGAGCGGGCTGATCGCCTTTGATCCGGGCCGCCATTCCACGTTTGAAGAACTCCTGAGCGCCGCCGACGCGGCCATGTACACCGCCAAGCATAACCGCCGCCCCTCCTAGCCGCCGCACAGGCCCCGGCGGCCATGGCTGCCGCGCAGATTATCGCAGGCGACACCTCTACACACCGAGCTGGTCTGTTATCCTCAAACGTTTACCCAGGGATGAAGACGATGCCGGAGCAAAGGGCGCGCAAGTACCACCAGGACCGAGTCGCCGAGACTCTGCGGGAAGAGATCGGCGCCATGATCGAGGGTGAGCTGAGCGATCCTCGCATCAGCTTTGCCTATATCACGCAGGTGATCCTGAACCGCGGCGGCAAAGCGGCGCTGGTCTACGTGGCCGTGGACGGCGGTGAGGCCGAGGAAGAAGCCACGCTGCAGGGGCTGATGGCGGCGCGGGGCTACATTCGGCACGAGCTGCTGGAGCGGATGGGCGTGCGCCACGTGCCCGAGCTGTCCTTTCACATTGACCGTTCAGACAAGATGAAGGCTCGCATTGACGAGCTGCTGGGCCGCTCCCGGAAGCGCGCCAAAGGGGTGCAGGCTGGCTGAAGCGATGCAAACCCGGCACAGCATTCGCGACGTGATGGAGGCGATCGGCCGGAATCAGCGGTTCCTGGTGACGGCGCACGCCCGCCCGGATGGAGACGCTGTCGGCTCGATGCTGGCCTGCGGCATGCTGCTGGAGCAGATGGGCAAGCAGGCCGACCTGGTCTCCGCCGACCGCGTGCCGCTGATCTACCGCACCCTGCCTTGCGCGCACCACATTCGCCATGCGCGACGGGTCGAGGGCCACTATGACGCCGTTATCCTGCTGGAGTGCGACGGCATCGAGCGCTCGCGGCTGCTGGGCCTGGAAGGCCGCTTTCTCATCAACATCGACCACCACCTGAGCGGGCGCGCGTTTGCAAATGTGAACTGGGTTGACGACCGCGCCTGCGCCGTCGCCGAGATGATCTACCAGATCGCAATGCTCTCGGGCGCGCGCATCACGCCGCAGATGGCCACCTGCCTCTACAGCGCCGTGCTTACGGATACAGGCTCCTTCTGCTACGAGGGCACCGAGGCCCGCACCTTCGAACTGGCGACAGACCTGGTGCGGCACGGGGCAGAGCCAGTGTCGATTGCGCGGGATATCTACTTCTCCAGCCCGATGTCGAAGATGCTGCTGCTGGGCGCCGCGCTCAGCAACCTGCGCCGCGATGGGCGCGTGGCCTGGCTGTGGGTGAGCTATGAGGACATGAAGCGCACGTGCGCTGCGGAAGAAGACTGCGAAGGCGTAGTGAACTACGCGATCGGCATCGCCGGGGTAGAGGTCGCGGTTTTTCTGCGCGAACTGGAGGACCACCGCGTGCGCCTCTCCATTCGCAGCAAACGCTCTGTCAATGTGGCGCGCATCGCCGAGCAGTTTGGCGGCGGCGGCCATGAGCACGCCAGCGGCTGCACGCTCGAAGGGCCACTCTCCGCCGCAATGGATACCATCCTGACCGCCCTCAGGCAGACCCAGCCGGCCATGCATGAGCTGGCCTGATGAAACTCTACGTTGCAATCGCTTCTGTTAGCCTTGTGCCGTCAGGAAACAGTAAAGAACCGTGGAATCCACCACCGTCCATAAGCCGTCTTCCCCGCTTGCGCGCTTCTCCCGGGCCTCGACCGCGATCGAGGCCGCCGTACTGTTCTGCTTCACCACCTTCTTTCTGTTTTATGGGCTGGTACCCATCTTTGGCGGCGCCGGGCTGGGTCTTGTAGGCGCAGACGAGCCGCGCTACGCGCAGATTGCCCGCGAGATGCTCGCGCGGCACGACTACGTCACGCCGATCCTCTACGGAAAGCCATGGCTTGAAAAGCCGGCTCTCTACTACTGGCGCGCGATGTTCTCCTTCAGGGAATTCGGCGTGCACGACTGGACGGCGCGGCTGCCCTCGGCCAGCTTCGCCTTCATGCTGGTCACGCTCATTTACCTGCACATCCGCCGCTTTCGGCCAGGCGGCCAGTTGGATGCCGCGCTCATTACCGTCTCCTGCGCGGGCATCCTCGGCTTTGCGCGCGGCGCTTCCACAGACATGCAGCTGGCTGCGCCGTTCTGCATCGGTATGCTGGGCTGGTATGCGTGGTATGAGACCGGGTCAAAGTTCTGGCTCTTCGATCTTTACTTCTTCGTCGGCACGGCGACGCTGGCCAAGGGACCGGTGGCGCCGTTTCTCGCGCTGGTCATCATCGGCATCTTTGCCGCCCTCAGGAAGGAGTGGTCGCTCTTCCGCCGGAGCATCTGGTGGCCGGGCATCATGCTCTACCTCGCGATGGTGCTGCCCTGGTACATCGCCGTCCAGAAGCGCAACCCGAACTTTCTGCGCGTCTTCTTCCTTGAGCACAACCTGGAGCGCTTTGCCACGAACCGCTACCAGCACGAAGAGCCCGCCTGGTACTACCTGGCGATCATCCTGCTTTCGCTTACACCCTGGGCGGTAATCGCCATCGCGGCCTTCTCCGACGCGGTGAAGGAGTCATTCAACGAATGGCGCGCGCGCCGGGCCAAGCACCACTATCTTGGGCATTCCCGGGCCGGAGATGCCTTTCCCGAGTTCCTCGTGTTATGGGCGCTGATTCCGGTGCTCTTCTTTTCGCTGTCGAAGTCGAAGCTGCCGGGCTACATCCTTCCTTCGGTGCCGCCGCTTACGATTCTCAGCGGCGACTACCTGAACCGCATTCGCGGGCGCGGCCTCAGGCCCTGGCTGCTGGCGCTGCACGCGCTGCTTACCGGCCTGCTTACGGCGGTCGTGCTGCTGGTGCCGCGGCACATGGTTCACCCGCAGGGAATGCCCCCGGCAAACTCGCTGGTGGCGGCGGGCATGACGGGGCTGGCTGCGGCGGTGCTCATCCTGATCGTGGTGGCGCGCTTCGGTGTGACGCGGCTACGCATCGCCACTATGCTGCCGATGGTCGTGCTGGTCTTGTTTATCTTTGGCGTGGGACCCTTCTTCGGCCACGGCATGGTCCCGCTCTCCAGGCGCACCATTCAAATCCTCGACCTGAACTACTCCGCGCGGCCGCTGGCTGGCATCCTGGGCCAGATCAGCCCGCCGCCGGCACCGGTGGCGGTCTTCCGCGTGCGGCGCGATGTGGAGTACGGGCTGTCGTTTTATCGCAACCGCAAGGTGTTCGACTACGAGCAGGAGGGCATTCCTGGCGGCGAACACCTGCTGGTTGTTCGCGAGAGTTACATCCATGAGCTCTCGCCGCTGCTCAAAAACCGCGACTATGAGCCTCTTTTCACGTATCCTGCTCAAAACCTGGTAATTTTCCGGGTCGCCGCGCGCAAGCCCTGATCCGTGCGCACGGCACGGGATGTCTCAATGGCAACATCATGCGCAGAAGGCCTCTCCCCCGCCGCCCGGTTCGAGATTCTCGACCTGCGACACTTCTCGGCCAGCAGCCTGCGCGGCGTGCTTGAGGAAGAGAGCCGGCTCTGGAGCGAGCGCCTGCACTGGGACTACCGCTCCTCTGCCGACCTGCTGCTGCAGTACCTCGACTCCCGCGTGCTGCCGGGCTACGTTGCACTCGAAGACGGCCGCGTGGCCGGTTATGTGTTCTGCGTTTACGAGGACAGGAAGTCAGTGATCGGCGATGTCTTCGCCGCACCCCGGCGCCCGGGACCGCTCACCGCGCGCGATGTGGAGACCCGCCTGCTCGAACACCTGATCGAGACGCTGCAGCACTCCCCGGGCACCGACCGCATCGAGGCACAGCTGCTGCTGCACCCGCACGATGCGCACGGGGTCGTCTTCCGCAGCACGGGCTTCTCGATCCACGAGCGGCTTTTCCTGGAGCATGGCCTGGGCCGTGGCTTGCATCCTGCCCCGGCGGGCGAGCGCAGGCCGCTGCCTGAGGGACTGGTGCTGCGCCCCTGGCACGAGAGCGACTTCAACGCGGCGGGCAGGCTGATTGCCGAGTCCTACCAGGGCCACCTGGACAGCCGCATCAACGACCAGTACCGCACTGTCTCCGGCTCACTGCGTTTTCTGCATAACGTGGTGCGCTTTCCGGGCTGCGGCTACTTCGACCCTGTTGCATCGAGCGTGCTGGTGCGCGCCTCCACCGGCGAGCTGGCCGGCATCCTGCTCTGTTCGCGCGTGTGCGAGGACGTGGGCCACGTGACCCAGCTCTGCGTCGCCCCGGAGCAGCGCGGCAGCGGTTTAGGCGAGCAGATGCTGCACCGCTGCATCGATAACCTAGGCGGACGCAACTTCGCCGCGCTCACGCTCACCGTGACCGCGCAAAATGAGGGCGCGCTGCGGCTCTATCGCAGGCTCGGCTTCCAGCAGACGCACAGCTTCGACGCGATGATGTGGGAGCGCCGCAGGGCTGGCTACTGAGGCCCGGGCGCCGTTTGCGGCCAACTTCCGCAGTGGAAGACGCACCCTACTCCACCATGCAATTGCCGGTGAACCCGCCCGTGCTGCCGATGCTTGCCAAGCGGATCGATGCGATTCCAGGCGAAGGCGGCTGGCTGTTCGAGCCCAAGTGGGACGGCTTCCGCACGATTATTTTTCGCGACGGGGACGAGTTGTTGCTGCAAAGCCGCGACACCAAGCCGCTTGACCGCTACTTTCCCGAGCTACGTGCTCCTCTGCTGGCCCAGTTGCCGCGCCGCGTCGTTCTGGACGGCGAGATTGTGATCGCTCACCACGGCCGGCTCGAGTTTGAGGAATTGCAGCTACGCATTCACCCCGCCGCCTCGCGCATCAAGCTGCTGGCCTCGCAGACACCGGCCTCCCTCGTGTGTTTTGACCTGCTGGCGTTGGGCGAAGAGGACCTGCGCGCGCGGCCCTTCCGCGAACGGCGCACCCGGCTGGAGGCGCTGCTGGCGGGTGCCGAGCCTCCGCTGCACCTGACCCCCGCCACCGGAAGCCATGCGCTGGCGGAGGACTGGTTTCAACGCTTCGAGGGCGCGGGGCTGGATGGCGTCGTGGCCAAGAGCCTTGACGGCATCTACGAGCCGGATAAGCGCGTCATGCTCAAGATCAAGCACGAGCGGGAGGCTGACTGCGTGGTGGCAGGCTTCCGCTGGCACAAGGACGGTGAGGGCCAGGTTGGTTCCCTGCTGCTGGGGCTCTACGACGCGGCAGGCGCGCTGCACCATGTCGGGGTCTGCGCCAGCTTCACGAAGGCAAAGCGAGCGGAACTGGCCGGGTTCCTGGCGCCTTACCGCGAGGCCGCCCTGGAGCACCACCCCTGGCGCGCGGAGCCGGATGCCGCCACGGGCCGCATGCCCGGCGGGCAGAGCCGCTGGAGCCAGGGCAAGGACCTTAGCTGGGAGCCGCTGCGACCTGAGCTGGTGGCCGAGGTGGCCTACGAGCACATGCAGGGCCCGCGCTTCCGCCACATGGCTCATTTTCGGCGCTGGAGATTCGACAAGCCCGCAAAGGACTGCACCTACGAACAGCTTGAGACAGTGCCGCCGCTGGAACTCATACAGATCTTCGGAGAACGGGACGGCCACGCGAGGTGACTCGCGCGCCAGCGCGCCTCAGACCCGCGCACACAAATTGCACGTAAGCATTGGACGCTCAGGACCGGCGGCTCAGGACCGGCTGAAGCTGGTCGCCTCGCGTTCTTGGCGGCGTTCGAGTGCAAGCTGAATCAGCCGGTCAATCAGGTCCTGGTATTTCAATCCGCTCGCCTCCCAGAGCTTCGGATACATGCTGATCGCCGTGAAGCCGGGCAGGGTGTTGATCTCGTTCAGGTAGAGCCGGCCGGGCCGGCCTGTTTTTGACTCCGGCTCGAGCAGGAAGTCGACGCGGGCCAGCCCCGCGCAGTCGCAGGCCTTAAAGGCGGCAAGGGCCATCGCGCGCACCTGCTGGGCCTGTGCGCGCGACAGGCGCGCAGGAATGATCAGCTTCGATCCCCTGGAGAGGTACTTCGCCTCGAAGTCGTAAAACTCCTTGACTGGCACGACTTCGCCAACTATGGAAGCCTCGGGAGAATCATTGCCCAGCACCGCCACCTCGAGCTCGCGCGGCTTGCCGCGGCGGCCGCCCACGCCCTGTTCCACGATGATCTTGCGATCGTAGCCGGCGGCGAGCTCGATGGCAGGAAGCAGCTCTTCGCGATCATGCGCCTTTGAAATGCCCACCGATGAGCCGAGGTTTGCAGGCTTCACGAACATCGGATACTTCAGCGCCGACTCCAGCCGTGTCACCAGCTTCTTCGGGGACCTGCTCCACTCGCCACGAAGGAAGCTGAGGTGTTTCGGGTTGGGCAGTCCGGCAGAGGCAAAGAGCCGCTTCATCACATCCTTGTCCATGCCCGCCGCCGAGCCAAGCACGCCTGAGCCCACGTAGGCCACCCTGGCCAGCTCGAATAGCCCCTGGATCGTCCCGTCTTCACCGAAGGTCCCGTGCAGCACGGGAAACACGACATCAAGCCCCAGCAGTCCGCGCGCCGGCTCAGGGGCGGCTGCCAGTCCAGCCTCGGCTGCGATCGCCGCCAGGTCGCCCGCTTCGAGAGCGCCCGCGCGCAGCGTGCGCGAATCAGCGCTGCCGGTCAGGAGCTGTTCAGCCTGCCCGGAGGTCACCCAGCGGCCCTGCTTCGTGATGCCGATCGGCACCACCTCGTACTTCCTGCGGTTGATGGCTTTCAGAACGGAGGCGGCAGACAGCAGAGAGATCTCGTGCTCTCCGCTGCGGCCGCCAAAGAGGACGCCGACTCGAAGCTTGGGCATAACTTACATCAGTGTAGCCAGTGCGCGCACCGGGGCGCAGTGGCACGCGTGGTTCAGCCCGCGGAGCTCGACTACAATACAGCCATGCCGGGCCAGAATACGCCACGCCGCCGCCACAAATCGCCTCCGCCGGGAGACACCGGCCAGGAGGGTCTTTACCTGCGATTTCTCAGCGAGAAGCAGGTTCCGGTGAACGTCAAAATGCGCGACGGCGAGACCGTCTCAGGATGGATCGAATACTTTGACGATCGCATGATCCGGCTCACGCGCGAGGGCAAGCCGAATCTCTTCATCTACAAGCACCAGATTCGCACCATCGCCGAGTCTGCCCGCAAGCGCGGCGCGAACCGTAAAGCGGAAGATCACGCATGAGCGATGAATTGCTGTTTGCGGGTCCGGCCGCGGAGATCGCGCGTGAGGCAGGCAGGCTCATTCGCGACTACTACCATCGCGGCGTCGCCACCGAGTACAAGGGCGAGGTGGACCTGGTGACCGAGGCCGACCGCGCCAGCGAGCGGCTGATTGTGGAACGGCTGCAGAAGCAGTTTCCCGGGCACGGCATCTTCGGTGAAGAGGGCACGCGCGACCGCCTCGCCGGTGAGTACCGCTGGTATGTCGACCCGCTGGACGGCACGACGAACTTCGCCCATCGCTTTCCTGTCTTCTGCGTCTCGCTCGGGCTGGAGCACAGGCCCGCAGGCCTGGCACCGGAGGCGGATGGAACGCTGGCCGCTGGCGTCATCTACGACCCCATGCGCGACGAGCTTTTCACCGCCGAGCGCGGCAGAGGCGCTTTTCTGAATGGCGAGCGCATCCGCGTCTCGAGGGTGGGGACGCTCTCAGAATCGCTGCTGGCCACCGGGTTTCCCAGCCGCAAACGGCATGACAACCCGAACGCGCACCTCTATCACGAGTTCACGCTGCGCTCACACGGCGTGCGCCGAGCCGGCTCGGCAGCGCTTGACCTGGCCTACACCGCATGCGGCCGCTTTGATGCGTACTGGGAGTTCAACCTGAATCCGTGGGATACCAGCGCCGGGGTGCTGCTGGTGCTGGAGGCCGGCGGTACCGTGACGAGCTACGGCGGCGAACCCTTTTGCCTGGACAGCCGTGAGGTGCTGGCCACCAACGGCCTGCTGCAGCCCGAACTGCTGGTGCTCTTTGATGACCTCTTCCACGGACGTGCGCTATCTTCAATACCAAGTCCGGCTGAGTATGCCCGACGCAGGTCTAGGTAACACCTTCCCCGTGTCTTATCGAAAAGAATTGCGAGGTCCAGATGTCCAACGGTCCGAAGTGCCCCGTCTGCACAGACCAGATGCAGACACGCGCCTCCCATCCGCGCCCTGTCGACCGTATTTGGATTGCGCTTGGCTGGTACCCTTGGCGCTGCCGCAATTGTCACCACCGCTTTCACAGCAGGTATAAGCCTGACGCAGGCCGGCCGGACGCGGAGCACACCCTGCGGATGAAGAAATCGGCCTGAGCGTGACGGCTGTGGCTTGCCCGGCGCTCGCGTTAGTCTGAGCACGTGCATCCGATTCTCTTTCATGCCGGACCCTTTGCTTTACCGAGCTACGCGCTCTGCGCGGCGCTCGCCGTGCTGGGAGCGCTCTGGCTCAGCTCACTGGTAGCCTCGCGCATGCCGCCTGGCACCCTCCATCAGGGCCTCTCTTCGAAAGCCGCCTCAGGCGCGATGTGGAACCTTGGGGTGATAGCTGTGCTCGTCTTCCTCCTCAGCGCGCGGCTCATCCTGGTTGCTGCGCACCTGCGCGACTTCCTCGGCCACCCGCTATGGATGCTGGGGCTTACGACCATTCGCGGA
Source organism: uncultured Acidipila sp. (assembly GCA_964421715.1). GTDB lineage: Bacteria > Acidobacteriota > Terriglobia > Terriglobales > Acidobacteriaceae > CAYQYM01. Next base: position 2,188 of record CAYQYM010000038.1, on the reverse strand, counting down.
CCCTGGATCACGCTGGCAGCCGCCGTGGTGGCCGGCCTGGCAGCGCTGCTTTACCTCGGCACGCACGGGCTTCACCTGCGGTCCGTGCTGGACTGCTACGCGCCGGGCGTGGCGCTGGCGGCGGCTCTCTTCAGCGCAGGGGACCTGCTGAGCGGGTCCGGCTACGGCAGGCCAGCGGGCTGGGGTTTGGTCTTTCACAGCCTGCAGGCGCAGCGATGGGCGGGCACTCCGCTGGGCGTGCCGCTTTACCCGGTGCAGCTCTTTGAGTTCGCAACAGAGCTTGCCTTGTGCGCGGGGCTGCTTGCTTACCTGGAGTCCACCAGGCTGCACCGGACCCGGCAGCCGGGGTCTGCGGCCGCGCTTTGGCTGGCAGGCTACGGCGTCTCACACTTCGCCTTCAGCCTGCTGCGTGGCGACCTCGGCACTGCCCTGCTGCCACCGGCGCAGATGGCCTCGCTGGCCGCGCTGGCTGGATCGGCCGTGCTCCTGCTCAGTAATAGAGATACTTACGCCAGTGCGGGTCCGAGTGGCCGATCATCCGCATGATGTGGCGGCTGGTGTGCAGTGAGAAGGGCCGCGGCTCACGCAGCAGCTTCATGTCGTCCAACTCGTGCAGAAACTGGTTGCCCTTGCGGCGGTTGCAGGCGTGGCAGCAGGCCACCAGGTTTTCCCACGTGGAGAGGCCGCCGCGCGAACGCGGAACCACGTGGTCAAGCGTGAGCTCGCTGGCATGCAGCACCACGCCGCAGTACTGGCAGGTGTTGCGGTCGCGCAGCAGGATGTTTTTGCGCGAGAGGGCGCGTGTCTGGTGTGGAATGCGGCGGTACTCCAGCAGCCGTATGACGCTGGGCAGCGGCATGCGTACGCGCGCGGCATGCAGCGTGGAGCCCTGCTCCTCCTCCGTGCGCGCGACGCCCTTGAGCACCAGTACGAGCGCACGGCGCGCGCCGCAGATATTGATCGGCTCGTAGGAGGCGTTTAACACCAGCACCGGCGCCTGCATTACAGCCGGAGAGCTCGCCCTCGGCTCCGCGTCTGCAACGGGGGCCAGGTTGTGGCACTTAGCCAGTGACTTTTGCTTGCGTGCGTGGATCATGGCTTTTCCGAGTGACATTTGCCTCTCCGTTGCAGTTGCGGTTGGGGTGAGCAGGGCTGCGCAGCCAGCGACAGGAGCGCTGACTTCAGGCCGGGGCGCGCGCGGGCGCATCCCAGAGGGCCACGTCCTGCTCCATGGGAATCTCTCGAGACGGCAGGCCGGCGGAGCCCTCGGCGGCGGCCGCGGCCGGCAACGCGGGCGGAGCAAACCTGCGCTGCGCGCGCGCGACCGTGGCCACCAGCACGCGTGCGGCTCCGGCCTGGCGCAGCGCCTGGCTGCATGCGCGGGCGGTGGAGCCGGTGGTGAAGATGTCGTCAATCAGGAGCACATTCGCGCCGCGCACGGCACCCGCCTTGCGGACAAAAAACGCGCCCCGTACATTCCGGCGGCGCGCAGTGGAAGACAGCCCCGACTGGCTCTCGGTGGCGCGGCGGCGCTCCAGCAACCCGCTGGCCACGCGCAGGCGCAGACCCGGCCGCAACCTTCGCAGCGCGCACAGTGTGGCGCGGGCCAGCAGCTCGGACTGGTTGAACCCGCGCTGCCGCTGCCGGCTGCGGAAGAGCGGCACCGGCACAAGCACCAGCTCCTCTGGCAGATTTGGAATGGCGCTAATGCGCAGCGCGAGCAGCCGGCCCAGCGGCGCAGCCACTGCCTGCATGCGGTCGTACTTGAGCAGGTGCAGCAGCGCGCGCAGGTTGGACTCGTAGCGGCCGTGCGCAACAGCAATCTCGAACGGGGCACCGGCAAGGCGGCAGACGCGGCACTCGCCTTCGGCCGCCAGCGAATCACCGCAGGTGGAACAGAGCGAACCTGGCTGCGAGGGGAGAATCCAGCAGGAGCCGCAGACGGGCGTGCGCGAGAAGCGCAACAGGGGAAGGCCGCAGACGCGGCAGGGGGAGGGAAACAGCGCACAACTCAGGGCGTCTGCCGGACTTCGCAGCACGCGGACCACGGCGCGCCAGGCGCTAGTCTCGGAAGGCGGTACATCGGGCGTCAGCAAATCAGGTTTACTGCGGAAGACGCACCATCCCGGCAAGGAAAAGCCCGCGTAGCCATCCAATCACCGGCGCAGGTGCAAAAGGTGCACACAGA
>CAYQYM010000037.1:0-11959 GCA_964421715.1 uncultured Acidipila sp. | reverse complement strand
GCCAGCGTGTACTTGCCCGCGCCGCGCGGGCCGGCAAGGATCATGGCATGCGGTAGCCGGTCCTGCGCAAGCGATATGCGCAGTTGCCGCACGGCAGTGTCATTGCCAAGAAACTCAGAGAAGGGCACGAACAAGAGGTTAGCAGGTGAAAAGGGCGGACAGTGCGAGCCACAGGCCGGCAGGCCGCGCGGGGCAAAGGCGACGGCCGATGAGGTCCGCTGTCGCGCTCCCGCACTGATGGCAGCACTCCGTTATCGCAGCTCCCCCACGACCCTGATGCCGTACTTCGGGCGCAGCGTGATCTTCGGCTGCACTTCAAGCCGCTGCCCGGGCAACAGGCGCAGGCGCCATCGCTGGGCTAGCGTCGCCAGGATCAGGATCGCCTCCATCCACGCAAAGCTCTCGCCGATGCACTGGCGGCTTCCGCCGCCGAAGGGGAAGTAGGCGAAGCGCGGACGCGACGGCTTTTTCTCCGGCAAAAATCGCTCCGGGTCAAAGCGCAGCGGGTCCGGAAAGAAGTCGGGCATGCGCTGGATGATGTATTGGCTGAAGAAGACGTAGCTGCCCGCAGGCAGGCGATAGGGCCCGATCTCCACATCCGTCGTGGCCTGGCGGCCCATGGCCCAGGCGGGCGGGTAAAGACGCATGGACTCGGCCAGCACCATCTCGGTGTAGCGAAGCTGTGGCAGGTCGTCGAGCGTGGGCAGCCTGCCGCCCAGCACGGCGTCCAATTCCGCGTGCAGCCGGGCCTCGGCCACGGGGTTCTGCGCGAGCAGCATCCACGTCCAGGCGAGCGCGTTGGCGACCGTCTCGTAACCGGCGAGGAAGATGGTCAGCACCTCGTCGCGAAGCTGTTCCCCGGTCATGCCGCTGTGGTCGTCCTCGTCGTCGCGGGCGGCCATCAGCATCGAGAGCAGATCCCCTGAGTCGATGCCGGAGGTGCGATGCTCTTCAATCATGCGATAGACCACCTTGTCCAGCCTTTGGCGTGCGCGTTTGAAGCGCATCAGCCCGGGAATCGGCAGGTGGAGCAGTTCCTCGGCGCGCGGCAGTGCAACGAGAAAGTTGTAGAGGTCCATGATGGCGTTCACCTCGTTGTTGATGCTCTGCACATCGGGTGTAACGTCAGCGGCAAACAGCGTGCGCGCCACAATTTCCAGTGTGAGCTGCATCATTGCGGCGGAGACATCCATCTCAACGCCGGGCTGCCAGGCATCGCGCATGGCCGCAGCGCGCTCCACCATCATCGAACCATAGGCCTGTATGCGCTGGCGGTGAAAGGCAGGGGCGGCGATGCGGCGCTGGCGGCGATGGATTTCGCCATCGCTGGTGATGAGCCCTTCTCCCAGCAGTATCTTCATCCGGCGCTGCGTACGCTCCTTGATGAAGTTGTGCGGCTGGTGGATCAGCACCTCTTTCACAAACTCCGGCTCGGCGAACACGGCTACGTGGCTGCCTGCAATGCGGTAGTAAGAGGCGCGGCCATAAGTAGCCAGCAGGTGCTCAAAAAGCAGGATCGGATTGCCCGGCCTGAAGAAACTGCGGCCGAAATAAAAGGGCAGGTCCAGCGCCAGGCCCGGCGGAAACCGATAGCCGGCTCGTTCTACGACAGGGAACTCAGATGGAGGGAGAGTGGTGTGCATGCAGGCGCTCTGCTACTACTTGTACGATGCGCGCGTGCACCTCTTCAATGGAGAGGTTGCCATCCACTACCACGACACGCAAAGGCTCGCGTACGGCGATCTCGCGATACTTCGCAAGCACGCGCTCGTAAAAAGCGCCGTCCTCCTGCTCGAAGCGATTTTCATCGAGGGCCGTGCGCTCGTTGCGCCGCCGCGCGCGCGCGAGCGACTGGCTGAAGTCGGGCAGCAGCAGCAGTGTGAGATCAGGATTGAGGCCGCGGCAGAGTTCGCGGTGCAGTGCGAGCACGATATCGCTTCCCAGCTCGCGGCCGCCGCCCTGGTAGGCTTCGGTGGAGTCTGTGAACCGGTCGCAGATCACGACGCGGCCCTCGGCCAGCGCCGGCGCAATCACCTCGGCGATTGTCTGGGCGCGGTCTGAGAACATGAGGCCAAGCTCCGCCAGAGGTGAAAGCTGCCTGGTCTTCGCATCGAGCAGCAGCGCGCGGATGCGATCTCCGATCGCTGTTCCGCCTGGCTGCCGCGTCACCACCGGTGGGGTACCGCGATGCGTAAGCCACGCCGCCAGCCGCTTATGCTGTGTCGTCTTTCCCGAGCCGTCCAGCCCTTCGAGCGTGATAAAGAACCCGCGCTTCACGTTTGCAGTGTAAAGCACCACGCTGAACGCCGGACCTTACCCGGCAACACGGCTGCGGCTCAGGCCCGTTGCAGGTCGACGATCTCCAGCTCCAGCCCGCCCCACTCCGGATGGACGTTCTCGCGCAGCTTGTAGGCGAGGTTGAGCAGCTGGCCCGGCTCAGGATGCATGGCGCGCACACGGTCGGCCCATCGCCACCCGAGCGCGGCATAGCCGGCGCCTCTCGCGCCCTGCGCAAGCTGAAGCCGCACATGCTGGTCCTTGATGTAGCGCGGCTCGGCCACCAGCCGCACCTGGCTCGCGGTGAAGACCGGCTCCGTATTGCCCATGCCGCAGGGCTCCAGCCGCTGCAGCCAGGTGTGGAGCGCGGGCGTGATGTGGTCCAGCGGCAGCTCGGCTGCGCACGCTACCGGCGGCCCGCCCCAGTCCTCCGCAAGCGCCGTGGCTGCATACGCGGCCAGCCTGGCCTTGAGCTCTGGCACACGCGAGGACGGCAGCGAAAATCCGACTGCATGCGCATGGCCGCCGAAGCGAGTGAAAAGCTCATGGCAGCTCTCGATAGCCTCAAGCAGATGAAAGCCGGTCACCGACCGGCCCGAGCCATAAGCCTCTCCATCCTCATGCGCCATCACGATTGCCGGCTTGCCCGCCTGGTCCACGATGCGCGAAGCCAGGATGCCGATGACACCGCGATGCCACCCCTCGCCGTCGATTGCGATAAGCCGTGCGCTGCGGTAAGGCTCTTCGCCGATCGCCCGCAGAATTGCTTCGAGCACCGCAGCCTCGGTCTGCCGCCGGGCAGAGTTTAACCGGTCCAGCTTTTCCGCAAGCTGCTGTGCGCGTCCCGCATCGCGCGTGGTAAACAGCTCCACCACGTCGCTGGCCACGTCCATGCGGCCGGCCGCGTTGATGCGCGGCCCGAGGCGAAAGCCGATGTGCGTTGCCGTAAGCGCGCGCTGTGCCGGGTCAAGCTGCGCCACACGCATCAGCGCTCGCAGGCCGCTGCTCGCCGGCTGGCTCAGTCCGGCCAGCCCCAGTGCCACAAACACACGATTTTCGCCCAGCAGTGGCACTGCATCCGCCACCGTGGCAATGGCCAGCATCTTCAAAAACGAGGGCAGCGTCTTCGTGCGCAGCCGCTGCTTGTCCATCGTGGATGCGGTGAGCAGCGCCTCTGAGAGTTTGAACGCTACACCCGCACCGCACAGATGTTTGCAGGCGTAGTGGCACCCCGGCTGGTTGGGATTGAGCACAGCCAGAGCCTCCGGCAGTGCACGCCCCGGCTCCGGCAGATGGTGGTCGGTCACGATGAGGTCCAGTCCGAGCTCCGCGGCGGCTTCGGCGGCCGCATAGGCGCGAATGCCTGTGTCAACGCTGATCACCAGCCGCACGCCTGCGCGCGCCGCCGTCTCCAACACCTCGCGCTGCATGCCGTAGCCCTCGCGCAGCCGGTGCGGCACGTGGTAGCACGCAGCGCCTCCGCGCATCTCAAGGGCGGTTTTCAGCAGTACCACTGCGGTTGTGCCGTCTACGTCATAGTCGCCGTAGATCAGCACGGGCTCGCGCGCGGCAATCGCGTGTTCCAGCCGCTGCACGGCAAGACTCATGCCGCGCATGCTGTAGGGGTCGAGCAGGTCACCGATGGAGGGTGCAAAGAACCGCTCGGCCTGCTCCGTCGTGCGGATGCCGCGCGCCAGCAGCAGCTCGGCCACAATCAGCGGCAGGCCTGCGTTGCGCGCGAGCTGCCGCGCCTCTTCTGCGTTGACTTCAGGAAAGATCCAGCGCGGGTTGGCGGCAGGCGCCGCCCTCACGGCTCTTCATCAGCGTCACCGCTCTGGTCAAAAACGATGTCGCCAAAATCTTCGATTGACTCAAGCAGCTGCTGATAATGTTCATACCACTCGGTCGCCGTTTCATGTACAAACATCACGCCCTGGTGCGCAAAGCCGAGTTGCAGAAACCCCACCTTGCCCACGTGATTGACCAGCCGCTGCGCCTCTTCCATGGCGACGTCGCCTTCATCGGGGAAGTTCAACCCGTTCAGCTCTTCCAGCAGCAGCTCCAGGTCTTCCTTCTCAAGCGTCACCTCGCTCATGGTCACAAAAGGCGTGGCCGCTGCCTTGGACATCTCGACAAAGTCCTTCCAGCTATCCGGGTTCGTATCGTCTTCCCAGAGCACAGTGGGCACGTCTTCCGTCACAAAGCCGGGAAGACGCCGCATGCCGTGGCCTGCGATGAAGGCCACCATGTCATCTTTCAAGGAGAGCAGGTTATCCGGGTGCATGTTCACTGCCGTATTGTCGCACGCATGCCGCCGGGCCTGCGGGTGGAAATCGGCCGGGCTAAAATGAAGGCGGGATTCGCTGTGAGCCGCCAGCCTGCGCACCAGGCCGGCTACATGGAAGCGCAGCATCGTTCCACCCGGCCTGCAAAAACCCCGGCATCAACTATGAGGAGTTTGCCTTTGCCTCCCTTCAAGCGGCACGTCTTCATCTGCACCAATCATCGCGAGCCCGGCAGCGCCCGGCCCTCCTGCACGATGGATGGAAAGGGACCGCTGCAGTCCCTCTTCAAGGACGCCATCAGGCAGGCGGGCCTGACTACCACGGTGCGCGCCAACAAGGCCGGCTGCCTTGACCAATGCGAGCATGGTCCTACTGTTGTCGTCTACCCCGAGGCGGTTTGGTATGGCGGCGTGCAGCCAGGGGACGTCGCCGAGATCGTATCCGGGCACCTCGTCGAAGGCCGCCCGGTCGAGTGGCTGCGCATCCCGGACGACTGCCTGAATGCGGCCGTGTGTCCGCATCGCAAACCCTTGCTGCCACGCATTTAACGCTGGGCACCGAAGGTCCGAACCGCGCCTCCGGTTGTGCTATATTCCGAATCGAGAACCGATGATATTTTCCCGCGAGTACATCCAGTACCTGGCACGCCAGACGGTGAAAGACCTGATCGAAGCCAAGATGATCCGCACCGACAAGGTGGGGGCCGTGGTGGAGCGCGTCAACGCCGGCCTCTTTGACGAGCTCTCGCTTGAAGACCGCATCAATGAGGAGGTGCGCGTCATCCTTGACGCCTACCAGGAGGAGATGCACCGCACCGGCGCAGGCTACCCCGAGATGTTCAAGAAGGTGAAGATGGAGCTCGCGCGCAAATACAAGGCGGTATTGTGAGAATCTCCCGGGACAAGCTGAACAAACTGGCCCACGTGGTGGCAGACACGCTGGCAGAGACCGATGAGTGTGAGTTTCTTGAGGATCGCAACACAATTCGCCAGGAGGCACGCAAGGCGCTCGAGACCCTGCTGACCAACGAGATGAAAATCGACCAGGCAGCCCGGCTGAAGATTCAGTCGCAGCGCAAGATCATTCCCGAAGGCAGCCAGGAGTGGGATATCCTCTACCGCAAGTACTACAACGACGAGGTGAAGCGGCTGGGCATTTAGCCGTCGTGTTTTCACGTGGCTGGTACCGCCCCGGTGGACCCGTCGCTTCGCCGCCGGCCCGCTCCCGAACAACCCCGGCATCTGTTATATTCAGGAAGTCAGGCGCTTGTGGCTGGGCCCATCCAGCACCCGCACGACGCTGCTGCCCCTATCAAGGCGCCATGGTGTAATTGGTTAACACGCCGCCCTCTCAAGGCGGAGAGTTCGGGTTCGATCCCCGATGGCGCTACCAAAACTCTCAATACACACAAACAACGATGTCAGGGCCGAACCGGCCGGCGGGCGAATCCTGTTTTGCCTCGCGATGAGGCAGCCAGCATCAGTGGCGTCTCGAGGGCCTTGGAGTGAAGCCGTTGTGAGGTGAAAGCCGGCACAGGCGAAGGCGCGCGATACCGAAAACCTGTATATACTGCGTAGACCGGAAATCTTCGTCTTGGGGAAGGCATGTCCCTCACACATACTGACTGGCTGGTCATCGTTGCGTACCTCGCATTCAACCTGCTCATCGGCATCTATTACCGGGGCAAATCGAGTGGTTCGACAGAGGAGTTCTTCGTCTCTGGCCGGGACGTGTCCTGGTGGCTTGCGGGGACGTCGATGGTGGCGACCACCTTCGCCGCGGATACGCCCCTGCTGGTGTGCGGACTGGTGGCGACGCAGGGCATTGCGGGCAACTGGATCTGGTGGGCGCTCTGCCTGTCAGGCATGACGACGGTCTTCTTCTTCGCGCGCTACTGGCGCCGGGCGGAGATTCTGACCGACGTAGAACTGGTGGAGATTCGCTATGGAGGCCGCCCGGCGGCGTTCCTGCGAGGCTTCAAGGCGCTTTACCTTGGGCTGTTGATGAACTGCTTCATCCTCGGCTGGGTGACGCGCGCCATGGTGGACATTATCTCGGTCGTGCTCGGTCCAGTGATCGCGCAGGGCCGCGTGCTCTCCTTCGCCGGCCTGCACTACACACTCGGCGACCCCCGGCACACCGCCCTGGCCATCTGCATCTTCGTCATCGTTCCGTTCACAGGAATTTACACCTTCATCGGCGGGCTCTGGGGCGTGCTGGTGACCGACCTCTTTCAGTTTGTGCTGAAAATGGCGATGATCATCGTGCTGGCGTGGCTTGCCGTGCACGCGCTGGGCGGCATGCAGGCGCTTAAGACGCAGCTTGGCGTCGTGGGCGCTGCAACTCGCGACGCAGGCGTGCCCACGGCAAACGTGCTCGACTTCCTGCCGGACTTCCACTCTGGGCTCACAACCGGAAAAATCTGGACGCTGCCGCTGCTTACCTTTTTCATGTACGTCGGCGTGCAGTGGTGGGCTTCCTGGTATCCGGGTGCAGAGCCGGGCGGCGGTGGCTACGTGGCTCAGCGCATGTTCAGCGCAAAGAACGAGCAGCACTCGCTTGGCGCGACGCTTTGGTTCAACATTGCTCATTACGCGCTGCGGCCATGGCCGTGGATCATCACCGGCCTGGTGGCGCTCGCGGTCTACTCCCCGTATGGTGGGCTGCACCCGAGCGCGGCCTTCGCGGCTAACCCGCAGCAGGGTTACGTCATGGTGCTGCGTGATTACCTGCCTCCGGCTTTGCGCGGCTTGATGGTGGCGGCTTTTCTGGCCGCGTACATGTCTACCATCGGCACGCAGTTGAACTGGGGCACCTCTTATCTTGTGAATGACTTCTATCGCAGGTTCCTGGTGCGGGATGCGCGGGAGAAGCACTATGTGCTCATCAGCAAGCTCATCACCGTGCTACTGGTGCTGACCAGCGGTTACGTGGCCAGCCAGCTCACGTCCATCAGCCAGGGCTGGGAGCTGGTGTTGAACCTGGGCGCGGGCACGGGTGCTGTCTACATCCTGCGCTGGTTCTGGTGGCGCATCAACGCATGGAGTGAGATCTCAGCGATGCTGGTGGCCGCCGTCGTGGCGCTGCTGCTCGCACATGTTCAGTTCACGGGCAACAATGCTGTGGTGTTTGCGAAGAGCACCCTGCTGACAGCAGGCATCACCACGGTGGCCTGGATTGTGATTACGCTGATGACGAAGGCAGAGAGCGAGCAGACGCTGCTGGCCTTCTATCGCCGGGTCCATCCCACGGTCTACGGCTGGAAGCGCATTGCCGCGCTTGCGCCGGAGCTGAGCGAGGTGAGGGATTTTGCCAGCAGCAGCTTTGACACCGTCATGGGCTGCATCCTGGTTTACGGGACGCTGTTCGGCATTGGCAAGTTAGTCTTCGGGCAGTGGGGGGTGGGAATCCTGCTGCTGCTGCTCGCCGGTCTTGCGGGAGGGCTCATCTACTGGGACATATCGAGGAGAGGCTGGCAGACCCTATCGGGCGACGAACGGAAGACGGCTTTAACAGAGTAAGAAGTTTGGTGTGTTACTTTTGCCACAGGTAGGTGCACCTGCGGGAGAACCCTCTGGATGCTTACAGCTTTGTGGCGAAGAGGATGACTTTTAACGGCCAGCGTGCAACCGTGCGCCGGCAATCCTCTTCTACTTCGCTCAGGTACCCAAAGGTCAGCCGGTAAACCGGTAAACAGGTTCAAGGTCTTCACCATCCCTGCCCGCGGCGCATACGCGGGTGACGTACTACGCGCGGAGCAAACGGATTGTCTGAACAAAAGCCTACTGCAGTCATCATCGGCGCGGGGCCCGCGGGCCTCACCGCCGCCCTTGAGCTTGTACGGCGCTCTGGCGTTCACCCGGTTGTGCTCGAAGCCACGGATGAGATCGGGGGCATCTCCCGGACGATTCGCTACAAGGGCAATCGCATGGACATCGGCGGACACCGCTTTTTTTCCAAGAGCGACCGCGTGATGAACTGGTGGGTGGAGCTGCTGCCGGTGGCGAGCGATCAGGCTGGCGAGACACATGCCATCAGCTACCAGAACAAGCAGCGCAACATCTCGGGAAACGGCGCCACGTCCGACTCCGAACTGGTGATGCTGGTGCGGCCGCGCCGCAGCCGCATTTACTTCCTGCGGAGCTTCTTCGATTATCCTCTTGCGCTGAACGGGCCCACGCTGAAGCAGCTCGGGCCGTGGCGGATGCTGAAGATTGGTATCAGCTATATCAAGGCGAAGCTCTTCCCGCGCAAGAACGAGTTGACGCTGGAAGACTTTCTGATCAACAGGTTCGGCAAGGAGCTCTACCTCACCTTTTTCAAGTCCTACACGGAAAAGGTATGGGGCGTGCCCTGCAATGAGATCAGCGCGGCATGGGGAGCGCAGCGCATCAAGGGGCTCTCACTGCGTACCGCTGTCATGCACTTCCTTAAGAAGACCTTCTCCCGCAAGAAGCCCAGCACGGATATCGCGCAGAAGGGAACAGAGACCTCGCTGATTGAGAAGTTTCTTTACCCGAAGTACGGCCCGGGCCAGCTCTGGGAGCATGCCGCCGACCTGGTGCTGAAAGGCGGAGGTGAGGTTCGCATGGAGTCTCGCGTGACGCAGCTGCATATTCAGGGAGACCGCGTGGTGAGCGTGGAAGCCGTGAATCGGAATGGCGAGCGCGAGACCATTCCCGCGGACTACGTTTTTTCGACCATGCCGATTCGCGAACTGCTGCGCTGCCTGGATGTGCCGGTTCCTCCAGCGGTGAAGCAGGTAAGCGATGGCCTGGTCTATCGCGATTTCGTGACCGTGGGGCTGCTGGTAAACAGGCTCAAGGTGACCGAACCGGATGGTTCACCGCTGAAAGACACCTGGATTTATATTCAAGAGCCGGATGTGCTCGTCGGACGGCTGCAGATCTTCAACAACTGGAGTCCGTACCTCGTCTCTGACCCGAGCAAGGTGTGGATCGGGCTGGAATACTTCTGCTATGACACAGACAAGCTGTGGAACATGGCGGATGAGGACATCAAGAAGTTTGCCATCGCAGAGGTGGAGAAGATAGGCATTCTCGATGCCGCCGACGTGCTGGACGCGCACGTGGTGCGTGTGCCGAAGACTTACCCGGCATACTTCGGCACTTACGACCGGTTTGACGAGATCATTCAGTATACGGACCAGTTCAAGAACCTGTTCCTCGTCGGGCGCAACGGCATGCACAAGTACAACAATCAGGACCACTCGATGCTTACAGCGATGACGGCGGTGGACCAGATCGTTGCGGGAAACATAGACAAGAAGGCGCTTTGGGGCATCAACACCGAACAGGAGTACCACGAAGAGAAGAAATAGTCTTTGGCCCTCAATCCTGCATGAGAACGCCAGCTCTAAATAGACCGGACTGCCTGCCATGGATCATCTTCGCGGCGGGCCTTACCTTCTGGATCGTCATCTACACCTTGCTTCCTCCGCCTGTGCCAGGTGTGGACACCTTCCTCTTCCGCGACCCCGGCTGCAACTGGGCGGCTGGCAGGGGACTGACCGCTGTCTCGGTGCCGCATGAGGACTATGTTGCGCCGCGGCTATTTGCCAGCTATACACCGGGCGCTCCGCTGCTTTATGGCTTCGCGGCGAAGCTTTTCGGCTGCAGCGCGCGGCTCAATGGTCTGTATGACCTCTTCTGGGGCGCGCTGCTATGCGCGCTGCTGCTGGCGGCATTCCGGCAGGCCGGTCAGCAGCATGCGAAATGGCAGGGTACATGGGCAGCGGTTTTGCTGGTAATTGTGCTGCCGACTGGAATCTCGACGGCAGACTACGAGCGCCCCGAGCTGCCGGCGCTTTTTCTGCTGGCGATGGCGCTCTTCGCATGGCGTGGCCGCAGCGCGCCGGTTCGCTCCGCACTGCTGATCGGATGGAACGGCATCGTGTTCCTGATTCATCCCTTTGCAGGCCTGGTGGGATTGGCCATGCTGACGTTCCTGCTTTACCGGCAGCAAGGGCAGGCTGCGGAGAAACTCGGCGCACTGCTGGGAGGGTTGCTGATCTTCGGCGTGGTAGTGGCTGCCTCGGTGCTCTACATGCAGCATCTTGACCCTACGGCCGTGTCGCGCTTTGTGCATCACGCGATGGGGCAGGGAACGGGCGCAGGCGTGGTGTTAAGTGGCAAGGCGGCGGACGGTTCACGCCTGGCGGGCTTCCGGCAGGCCTTCCGGCACATCTTCTCGCATGAGCGCCCGGTCACGGCCTTCCCTCTTATCACACTGGTGCTCAGCTTCCTGGCTTGCCTGCTGGCCTTACTAAGGCGGCGTGGTGAGCGCGGCCGCTTTACAGACTTCGCGCTGTTGTTCGCGCTGCTGTTTTTATTCCCCGCGGCGCTCTTTCTGGCGCAGCCAAACTACTTCGCGCTGTCGCGCCAGTTGCTGCTGTTTCTGCTGCTGCTCGGCGGCTTTCCGCTGGCCCGGATTCTCCGTTCCACCTATGTGCCGCTGGTCCTGCTGGCGATAGCCGTGCTGAGTCTGGTTCCGGAGGTTGCAGTGGAGAACCTGAGAAGCTTTGAAACCCGGACCACCTATCGTGCCGAGCAGGAGCAGGCTGCGCGGGTGGCGGCCAGATTGCGCGCGCTTGGGCTATCAAACCCTCGTTTGATGACGGATGCGGAGCACTACTACTTCTACAAAAAGTATTTCAACAGTCTGCACCATGTGAAGTATGTCAGCGAGGAGGGCATAGCGCATTCGCAGATGGATGCCATCACGCTGTGCTATGCGAGCTCGTTAGCGTTCGCCCCGTCCCAGCTTGCGTGGCCCGCAGGTTTCCATCCCGCCGATTGGGAGTTGATCGACGTAATGGATACGCCACAACGAATTACCGTTTTTGGACATCCAGTGATGAGACGGAACTGGAGCTGGGGCTGTGACGTGTACCGCCGCCGATGACGCGCGCGGGGAGCTCGTGAGCAGGCCCGCTCGGGCCGATACGTAGATTGAGAGTGTAATAATGCCACTGATTATGCCGAAGCAAAAGGGAAGGGCGCTGGTCACCGGCGCTGCGGGATTTTTAGGATCGCACCTGACGGATGCACTGCTAGGCGAAGGCTGGCGCGTGATCGGGGTCGACAACTTCTGCACCGGCAATCGCGCAAACATCGCCCACCTGGCCAACGACGGGCGCTTTGAGCTGGCGGAGCATGACATCTGCCTCCCGTTCGACTTTGGCCACGTGGACTATATCTTTAACTTCGCCTCCCCGGCGAGCCCTGTGGATTACGGCCGGCTGGGCATCGAAACGCTTGCCGCAGGGTCAGACGGGACGCGCAATGCGCTTGAACTGGCGAAGAAGTACAACGCGCGCTTCCTGCATGCGTCCACGTCCGAGTGCTACGGCGACCCGATCGTGCATCCCCAGGATG
>CAYQYM010000036.1:0-12149 GCA_964421715.1 uncultured Acidipila sp. | reverse complement strand
ATCTTGATCTCGTCCGCCACCGTCGGCCTGCGGCTGCGCACCTCGTCGGTTTGCCACAATGCCGTGATCTCGGCGGTCAGCAGATCCTGCATCCGGTCCAGGTCTTCGTCCGGGACGGGAATCCGGTCAAGCCCGGCCAGCAGCTCTCCCATCCGCCTCCGTTTGAAGAGCACGGAGCGGCGCGCCACCTCGGTTGGATGTGCCGTGAAGACCGGCACCACCAGCACCTGCGAGAGCAGCGCCATCGCCTCTTCCGCAGAGATGCCGACACGCCGCATCTCGCGCAGTGTGCCGCGCAGCGAACCGCGCTGCGTCTCCCCGTGCAGTTGCGCCGAGAGCCTGCGCCGCTTGCGGTGGTTCGTCTCCGCCAGGTTGATGAGCTCGAAGTAAAAGGCGAAGGCGCGGCTGAGCTGGTAGGCCGTTTCCACCGGAAAGGCGCTTGTGCTGCGCAAGGCATCATGGGCCAGGTCCTCAGCCTCGCGGAGTGAGCCGCCCGCCTGCGCCTCCCGGCGGCGTATCGCACCCTGCCGCAATGCTTCGACTGTCTGAAATATGGCGTTGCCGGCCTGCTCACGCAATACCTCCCCCAGCAGCATGCCAAGTGAGCGCACATCGCGCCGCAGGGGCGCTTCTTTTCGGTCGCCCGTACGAGCCAGCAATTCAGAGAGGCGCTCAGGCCAGCTATCCGGCTTCCAGAGTGACGGCATAGGACGATTATCACCGATGCCGCCCCGGGGAGGCCGCCCGCCGGGCTACGGGTAGCCGCCCTCGCCGTTGAAGGCGAGATTTTCAAAGCGCGTGCAGCGAGAGAGGTAGGCCAGATGCACGGACCCCGTAGGACCGTTGCGCTGTTTGGCGATGATGATCTCGGCCTTGTTCTCCGTCTCGGGGTCCGGCTGGCCGTTCTCGTCGCGGTTGTAATAGGCCTCGCGGTGGATGAAGGCCACCACGTCGGCGTCCTGCTCGATCGAGCCTGACTCGCGCAGGTCAGAGAGCATGGGCTTCTTGTCGCCGCCGCGCTGCTCTGAGGCGCGGCTTAACTGCGAAAGCGCGATGACCGGCACTTCAAGCTCCTTGGCCAGCGCCTTGAGGCCACGCGAGACCGCCGAGACCTCCTGCGTGCGGTTCTCATATTTCTTGGTGCCCGTCCCGGTTCCCCCGGTCATGAGCTGCAGGTAGTCGATGACGACCAGGTCGAGCGCGCCCTCCTTCTGCTTCAGCCGTCGCGCCTTGGCGCGCATCTCGGCAAGCGAGATGCCGGGCGTGTCGTCGATGTAGATGGGCGCCTCCACCAGCCGCTCAAGCGCGCGCGTCAGCTTGTCCTGGTCGTCGCGGCCCAGGAAGCCCTTCTGGATCTTTTGTGAATCCACCAGCGCCTCGGATGCCAGCATGCGTCGCAGCAGCGACTCCTTAGACATTTCCAGCGAGAAGACAGCCACCGTCTTTCCGCCGCGCACGGCCGCGTTCTGCGCGATGTTGATGGCCCATGCGGTCTTACCCATCGAGGGGCGCGCGGCGATGATGATGAGCTCGGACTTCTGCAGGCCGCTCGTCATGCGGTCGAAGTCCGTAAAGTGCGTGGCGAGGCCGGTGACCTCACGGCCTTCCTTGTAGAGGTTGTCGATCGAGCCGAAGCTGTCACGGACGATTTCAGGAATGCTGGCAAAGCCGCGGGAGATGCCTTTTTCCGTGACCTCAAGCAGACGCGACTCGGCCGCGTTCAGCACCTCCAGTGCATCTTCGCTCTGGTCGGCGGCGCTGGTGATCGCAGTGGAGCAGATATGGATGAGCTGGCGCAGCAGGGACTTGTCCTTGACGATGCGCACGTACTCCTCGATCGAGAGGCGGCGCGGCAGACCCTCCGTGAGCGAGGCGAGGTAGGCAACGCCGCCGACCGACTCCACCTCCTTGCGTCGGGCTAGTTCCTCGGCCAGCGTCACGATGTCCACGGCGCGGCCGGAGTTGATCAGCTCCTCCATCCGGCTGTAGATGCGGCGATGCGACTCGAGCGCGAAGTCGTCGGCCTTCAGCTTTTCGGCAGCTTCGTTGTAGGAGTGGTTTTCAAGCAGGATGGCACCGAGGATGGAGCGCTCAGCGTCGATCGAGGCGGGCAGCCCGCGCTCAAAGGCGATGTCGGGAGTGGTGGCCATGTATGTCTCTAGTGTGGGCCGTGCCGGGTGCCGCTGCAATTGTGAATAGCTGTCAAAAGCAGTGGATAAACCGGGACCAAACCGGGGATTGCGCAGCTACTCCGCCCGGTAGACTACCTTGCCTTCGCTGATCGTCATGCGCACGCGGCCCTGCATGGTCCAGCCGTCGAAGGGCGTGTTCTTTGACTTTGACCGGGACTCGGCGGCGTGGAAAGTCCACTGGGAGGCGGGATCGAAGAGCACGGCATCGGCAAAGCTGCCGACCGCGAGCGAGCCGCGGCCCTTGAGTCCCAGCACGGCCGCAGGCTGCGTGCTCAGCAGCGCCACCACGCGACTGACCGGCAGCTTATGCCTGCCGTGCAGCACGGAGAGAGTGAGGCCGAGCGCTGTCTCAAGGCCGGTGATGCCGTTGGGCGCGCGCTCAAATTCCTGCTCCTTCTCATGCGCGGCGTGCGGCGCATGATCGGTGGCGATGCAGTCGACGGAGCCCTCGAGAATGCCCTGCAGCACGGCGGCGCGATCCTTCTCAGAGCGCAGCGGCGGATTCATCTTGGCATGGGTGTCGTAGCCGGCCACAGCCTCTTCGGTCAGAACGAAGTGGTGCGGCGCCACCTCACAGCTCACCCGGAGACCGCTGCGGCGGGCACGCTTCACGGCCTCGAGCGCGGCAGCGGTGGAGAGGTGGGCAACATGCAGGTGCGCACGGCTGTCCTTGAGCTCAGCCATGAGGCGAAGGTCGCGCTCCACCAGCCCGGACTCTGCCTCGACCGGCATGCCGCGCAGCCCCAGCCGGAAGGCGAGCGGGCCGGCATTCATGGAGCAGCCGCCGGTCAGCCGCGTGTCCTCGGCGTGCTGGATCACCGGCAGCCCGTTGCGCGCCGCCGTGGAGAGCGCCTGGCGCATGATGTTTTCGCCCAGGATCGGCTTGCCGTCATCGGTGACAGCGACGGCGCCGGCAGCCTTGAGCGCCCCGTACTCGGTCAGCGCCTCGCCCATGCTTCCGCGCGTGGCTGCCGCGATGGGAAAGACGCGGATGGCGGCGTGCCGCTCGGGGGCGAGCATCCAGCGCGTCGTCTCCGGCGAGTCGTTCACGGGCACCGTATTCGGCATGGCGCAGACGGATGTGAAGCCTCCGGCCGCTGCCGCCGCGGTTCCGGTGGCAATCGTCTCCTTGTATCCCTGGCCGGGCTCGCGCAGATGCACGTGGATGTCGACGAGCCCGGGAGCGACGGTGAGCCCCCTGGCGTCGATGAGTTCCGCGCCGGCCTGCTTCGCCGCGGCGTTCAGCTTGCCCGGCGGCTCGATGGCGGCAACGCGGCCGTCACGCAGCAGCAGGTCGCGTTCAGCGTTCACGCCGGCGCCGGGGTCCACCAGCCGCCCGTTCCTGATCAGCAGGGCCGTCATGCGCGCCTAGCTTTCTTCGCAGGCCCGGAGGCCGCGTTCGCATTTGCCTGCAGTGCGCGCGCCAACAACGCGGTGCGGATAGAGATGCCGTGGCTCACCTGCTCGGCAATGGCGGACTGCGGCCCATCCGCCACTTCGCTGGTCAGCTCCAGTCCGCGGATGATGGGGCCTGGATGCAGGACGAGCAGCTTCGGCCACGGGGCAAGGCGCTCGTTGTTGAGCTGGTAGCGGGAGGTGTAATCCTCAAGGTCCAGGTGCAGCCCGGCAAGCCGCTCCGCCTGTATGCGCAGCATCATCACGACCTGCGAGCCGGCCAGAGCCCTCTCGAAGTCGCGCTCGATGCGCAGGCCGGGGCCGATTTCGGATGCCACCGGCGGCAGCAGCGGCTGCGGCCCGCAGAGGATGACCTCAGCGCCGAGGCGTGGCAGCAGGAGCATGTTCGAGCGGGCCACGCGGCTGTGCAGGATGTCTCCGCAGATCGTAACGGTCACTCCCGCAAGCGTCTTGTCGTGGATCATGTCCGCGCCGCCGGCCACGTGCGCCAGCATGGTGCGCAGGTCCAGCAGCGCCTGCGATGGGTGCTCATGCATGCCGTCTCCGGCGTTGAGCACGGGCAGCCCCGTCGCGCGCTCCAGCAGCACCGGCGCGCCGGAGTTCGGGTGCCGCAGGATGATGCACTCAGCGCCAAGCGCGCGGAGCGTGATGCCGGTGTCCTTGAGCGACTCGCCCTTTTCGATGCTCGAGGAAAGGGCAGAGACCAGCGTAGTGTCCGCGCCGAGGCCCTTGGCGGCGAGCTCGAACGAGGTGCGCGTGCGCGTGCTCGACTCGTAGAAGAGCAACGCAACGCGGCGCCTGGCGAGGCGCTGCGCGCGCGTGGTCACCGGCTCCTGTTCTAGCGTGCGCGCGAGCGAGAGGATGTGGCTCACGTCCTCGAGGGCGAGCTGCGTGACGGAGATCAATGAACGCGACCGGAGGGAAGGGTCACTGGCGGTGGCGGCTTTAAGCATTTTTTCTATCCGGCTGTTCTTGATCAGGTGCGGCCTTGGCCGTGGTTAGCGAACGTGAGTTTGAGGAAGGCTAGTCGAGCCGTTCCACCAGCAGCACCTGTTCGTCGCTGTCAATCTCGCGCAGCTTGACCTCGACGATCTCGCGGCTGCTGGTGGGCACGTGCCGGCCGACAAAGGTGGCCTCAATGGGCAGCTCGCGATGGCCGCGGTCAATCAGCACCAGCAGTTGCACGCGGCGCGGGCGGCCGGCGTCAAAGAGCGCGTCCATGGCTGCGCGCACGGTGCGCCCGGTGTAGAGCACGTCATCTACCAGGATCACGTCGCGCCCGTTCACGTCAAAGCCAAGCTGGCCGGGGCTCACCACGGGCCGCACGTCATGGGTCGTAAGATCGTCACGGTAGAAGCAGATGTCGAGCACGCCGGTGTCAACGGGGTGCTTCTCGATGTTCGAGATGAGCGCCGCCAGGCGCTGAGCTAGTGGGACGCCGCGGCGCTTGACCCCGGCAAGCGCAATGTTGGCACTGCCGTCGTTCTTCTCGATGATCTCGTGCGCAAGCCGCACCAGGGTGCGCTCGATCTCGGAGGCTGAGAGCAGGCGGCCCTTTTCGCGCAGCTTCGGCATGGAGGTGGGTTCAGTCATAGCAAGCAGGCTCTTGCGGGATGATACTTACGCGCGGTGGCGAGCGGCAAGTCGGGCGAGCGAGGGCGGGGGCTAGCTGTTGCGGGCCTGGGTGGTGCGCGCCGCGAAGTAGCGGGCGCCCAGCGCTCCACCAATGCCTGAGAAGGTGACCATGAAGACAGCGGTAACGGCAGCCGCCGAGAGGATCAGCGCAGCCTGGCCGTAGGGCGAGAGCCAGAAGTGAATGAACCAGGGCACCTGGGATGCCGCATCGGGGTTGGTCTGGAGCATGCGATCGATGCCCTGCTGCAGGATGGCATGCAGGCGGCGGTCTACCTCCGCGCCGCGGTGCATGCCGTAGCGTTCGAACAGGGTGCTGAGCGCATCGATGGCAGTGGCGATGCAGGCCGCCAGCAGGCCCGTGACCAGGCCGATGCGCCAGCCTGCGCGCGGGCTGACCCTGCGCAGAGAGCGGCGGCGGTAGAGCACTACGGAGAGCACGCCGCCAGCCACCACCCAGAGCAGGCTGAAGCTGAGCAATGCGCTCAGCAGGCCCACCGGCGCGGCCACGAAAAGACCGCAGACGACTGCCGTGCGCCACGCGACGAACTGCTGGCCTGGCCCCCACGCCTGGGCATACGACGCACCGGACGGTGAAGAGCCTGGAAACGGCGAGGGATCCGCACTGGAGCCCGGCTGCTGCACGCCCGGCCCGTGGCGGACACAGTCTTCCGCCGACTCCTCCTGCCCGGCTCCATCCCAGCGGAGCTGCGGCGCGCCGCAATGCGGGCAGAACGACTCCTCGCCTTGAAGCGTCTCTCCACAGCGATGGCAGGCGCAGGTCATGTCTTTGACCCTACCCTAGGCCCCTCGCGAGCGCAATTCGCCGCCCTGCCCCGCACGCCATAAGCAGGCGGTGCCGGTGCGCGCGGCCCCGCTTACTGGCTCTCTCCCCCGCCACTGGTGGACGGCAGTGTGAGCTCGATCAGCGCAAACTCCGTGCCCTTGTCCTTCGGCTTGAAGCCGACGATGTGCTGGTGCCGCTTTGAACCTGCCTTCAGTTCCATGTCGCCCGAGGAGCCGTTCACGTGCACGTGTTTGCCGCCGCTGTCCTCGCTGCAGGCCAGGCCCTGGCCGGTCACCTCCGGCGCGCCCAGCGCCTGGCCGCCCTCGCAGGTGATCACGTCGCCAAAGCGCCCCAGCGCCTTCTTGTAGAAAGCCTGGATTTTTTCCTGCGGGTCAGTGGACTGGTAGCTGACTACCTTGACGCGCAGCTGCCAGTCGCCGAAGCCCATGTGCACGTCGGCGGATTTTTCGCCCTTCGAGTCCTGCACCGGCTCCGCGCCGGGATAGATGGGAAGGCCCACGTCGGCCGCGATCAGTTTGTCTGTGTTCACATGCACTCCGCCCATCGGCGTGTCCACCTTTACGCTCTTTTCCCCGCTGTTCCTGCCCTCGTCCACCTGCACCCGGCAGGCCGTGATTCCAAGCAGCGCCATGGCTGCTAATATCCATAGTCTCCGCATGGCAGTTGTTCTCCTCGCGAAGAAGAATACGCACCGTGCGTGCAGACTGTTCCGTGCGCGCCGCCAGGAAGGTTGCCGTCCGGAAGATTGCCCGCCGGGAGCGAGTGGATTCTTCCGGACAGGGGTTCAAGTTCGTCGGGACCAGGTCAAGGCGCAGGGTTGCTCTGGAGGAAGTGGAATGAGGAAAGCTCCTGGTATATCGATCTTGGCATGCCTGCTTTTAAGCCTGCTCGCGGTTGCCGCCGTGCACGCGCAGAATGAAGACCCGCCTGTCCGCGCCGGCCGTCTCAACAGGCTCAAGGGGAATGTCTCCGTGCAACCGGCCGGGGTCGACCAGTGGAACCAGGCCGTCCCCAACTATCCCATCGCGACGGGTGATCGCGTCTATGCCGACCAGAACGCCCGCGCGGAGCTCCAGCTGGGCTCCACTGTCGTGCGGCTGTGGCAGACCACGGACCTGGCGATCACCAACCTGGCGGATAACATCACGCAGCTCGGCCTCTCCCAGGGCACCGTGCGTGTGCGCACCTATGGCCTTGACCCCGGCGCGCAGGTCGAGCTGGACACGCCGAACGGCGCACTCACCGTAACGCACCCCGGAGACTTCCGCGTCGACTCCTATGCAGAGAACGGCGGCACGGTGGTGACCGTGAACAGCGGCGAGTTGAACGTGAGCGGGCCCAACCTTTCGCAGAACATCAAGGCCGGGCAGAGCCTGCGCCTTGCTGGCACCAACCCAGTCGAGCTGGCTACGCTGCCCATGCCCGGCCTGGACGCCTTCGACCAGTGGAGCATGGAGCGCGACCGCCACATCCTGAATGCGCAGAGCGCCCGCTATGTGAGCCGGGACACCGTGGGCTATGACGACCTGGACGACTACGGCGCATGGGACCAGACACCGGACTACGGACCGGTGTGGTACCCGCGTTCGGTGGCAGCGGACTGGGTGCCCTATCGCGCCGGTCACTGGGTCTGGGTGAGCCCGTGGGGCTGGACCTGGGTCGACGACCAGCCGTGGGGCTATGCTCCATTCCACTTCGGACGCTGGGTCTACGTGGGTTCGCGCTGGGGCTGGATGCCGGGCCCGGTTGCGGTTCGCCCGGTATGGGCACCGGCATTTGTCGCGTTTGCCGGCGGTGCAGGTTTCTCCGTGGGCGCGTCCATGGGGGGCGGCGGGCGCCTGTCGGCGTGGTTCCCGCTCGGCCCCGGGGAGCCGTTTTATCCCTGGTATCGCAGCAGCCCGAGGTATGTGCGCCAGGTGAATGTGACGAACGTGAATATCGTGAACATTCACAACACGACCGTCGTGAACAACTACAACACCTTCATCAACAGCGCACGCGACGTGCGGACGATGAACAATGTCCGCATCCAGTATGCCAACCGCGAGCGTGCCTTCACCGCCGTGCCCCAGCGGGACTTTGCCGGTGCGCGACCGGTGCAGCAGTCCTTGGTGCGCGTGAACCAGCAGCAGATCCAGCGTGCGCAGATCCTGGCCGGGCCCAGGGTGGAGCCGACCCTGGCCAGCAAGGTGCCGCATCCTGTGCGGGTCTCGGCCGTCTCCACCACGCGGCCCACGCTGCTGAACCGCGGCGGCCGCGAGATGCAGGCCCAGCCGCGGCCCGTGCCCAACCAGGCACAGCCGGAGAAGATCGCGGCGCGCATGCCCCAGCAGCAGCCCGGTAACAGCAGCCGCCCCTTAGCTCCGGCCGCCGGCTATAACCGTCCGAACGTACCAGGGGAAGGTTCCGGCGGCGCGCGTCCGCTTATCACCCGCAGCGGCAGCCAGCAGGTCATTAACCGCGGCGGGTCACGAGCAGGGCAGCCCGGCTTACAGCCCCAGCGGCAGGCGCCGCAGGAGAATTCGGAGCGCCTGCTCGAGCCGCCGCCGATGGACCGTCCGAACCCAGGACGGCCCGCCAGCCGCCCGCGGGACCAGGAGCCGCAGCCCAGACAGGTTTACCGGCCACCGCAGCGACAGCTGGAACCTCCGGTGCAACCCAGCAACCAGAACCGTACCGCACGCCCGGGCAGCCGCCCTTGGAACGCCCGCAGCGGCAACCCATAGAACGCCGTGCGCCGCGGGAGCCCAAGCCCCAGCCGCCGCCGCAGCGCGTGCAGCAGGCGAGGCCGCCGCGGCGCTAGAAGCCGCCCCGTGCAATGGATACCCGCGCCAACTCGTGCACCTGAACCGCAGCCGGCCGAGCGCTCCGCAACGGAGTGCCCGGGCTGCCCCTGCACGCTTGTTTTGCTACCCCGCGCTTCCTGCTAGCATCGCCTTCGTGCCTCCGCTGCTCTCGCTTGATCGGCTCACCATCCGTTTCCCGCGCATGTTAAGGCCCGCCGTGGACGCGCTCTCGCTCGCGATGGCAGAGGGTGAATCGCTGGGGCTGGTGGGCGAGTCGGGCTCGGGCAAGTCGGTCACCTCGCTTGCCCTCCTGCGCCTGCTGGACGCCTCGGCTGCCGTCTCCGGCAGCATCGTCTTCGAGGGCCAGGACCTGCTTAGGCTGCCAGCCGAGAAGATGCGCCGGCTGCGCGGCAGCGGCATCGCGATGATCTTCCAGGAGCCCATGACTGCGCTTAATCCCGTCATGCCCGTGGGCCGGCAGATCGGGGAGGCTTTGCGCGCGCATCAGCCCGGTATCGGCGCTGCGAGGTTGCGCGCCCGCGTCCTCGAGATGATGGATGCCGTGGCGCTGCCTGACCTGCCGCGCCGCGCCGCCGACTATCCTCACCAGTTCTCCGGCGGGCAGCGCCAGCGCATTCTCATCGCGATGGCGCTGATCAACCGGCCGCGGCTGCTGATTGCCGACGAGCCGACCACTGCCCTCGACGTGACCGTGCAGGCGCAGATTCTCGAACTGCTGGCGCGGCTGCGGCGCGAGTTCTCCCTCGCCATGCTCTTCATCTCGCATGATCTTGCCGTCGTATCGCAGGTGGCCGAACGGGTTGCCGTGCTGCGGCGTGGCGTGCTGGTCGAGCAGGGCACGCGCGAACAGGTCTTTCTCCGCCCGCGGGACGCCTACACGCGCAGCCTGCTGGCCGCCATTCCCACTATGCGCACGCCGCTGGACCCCCCGCTGGCAACCGTCTGAAGAGCGGGGACGGGAGGCAACGAACTGGCTGCCGCCCCGCTCTACCTCTCCTAGAGGAAACCATGAGATCAGACCAGTGGAAGTATTTTGCCGCTATGTTTCTCATCGGCGATGGCGTCTTTGCGCTTGCACGGCCCCGGCGCGATGCGCGCGCCTGGCACGTGGGCCCGCGCGCCTGGCAGCGCGCCATGCAATACCTGGGCCAACGCCCGGCGCTGCTGCGCAGCATAGGCGCGGTCGAGGCCGGTCTTGCGCTCTGGTGGGCCTCGTCCGGCGACTCGCCATCGCGCGGCTGAGCCGTACACTGATGCACGTATGACGAATCAGTATTCGACCAAGCGGCTCTACTATACCGATCCATCGCTGAGAAGGTTTACTGCCCGGGTCTCCGACATCCGCGAGCTGGCTCGCAGAGACGGCCGGCAGGTCTGGCAGGTGGCGCTGGACCGATCGGCCTTTTACCCCACCAGCGGCGGCCAGCCGCACGATACGGGACTTCTACGCGCCAGCTCGCGCATGGGCGCGGTGCTTGAGGCCTTGGTCGAGGACGTGCAAGTCGAGGATGTGCAAGTCGAGGATGTGCAAGTCGAGGACGTGCAAGTCAGGGACGTGGAGAAGCAAGAGGCCGGCACGGCTGCCATAAACGCCCACACCCAGGGCCGCAGCCACGGGCAGGGGCTTGTCTGGCATACCACGGCCAAGCCGCTGCCTATCGGCACCTCCGTTGAGGGTGAGATCGACTGGCCGCGCCGCTTCGACCACATGCAGCAGCACTCCGGCCAGCACCTGCTCTCGGCCGTCTTCGCCACGCTGCTGCAGGCGCCGACGGTCTCCTTCCACCTGGGGCAGGAGACCTCGACGATCGACCTGAAGATTACAGGGGCAAACACCGCCCTCGAGACCGCCGGCCTCGCGGCGGTCGAACAGCGCGCCAACGAGATCATTGCCGAGGACCTGGCCATGCCCGTGCGCTTTGTCTCACGGGAAGAGGCGGAGGCCCTGCTGGCTGAGGGCCGTCTGCGCAAGCTGCCTCCGCGCTCAGGAGAGATTCGACTGGTGGAGATACCCGGCTGGGACCTCAACGCCTGCGGCGGCACGCATGTGGCCCGCACCGGGCAGATCGGCAGCCTGCTGCTGCGTGGCGCCGAACGCGTCAAGCAGGGCCTCCGCGTTGCGTTTGTCTGCGGGCTGCGCGCCGTTACGCAGGCTCGCGCCGACTTCGACGCGCTCGCCCGCACGGCAGCATTGCTCTCCGTCGGCGGCGCCGAGGTGCCTGTGGCTGTCGAGCGGCTGCAGGCCGCATACCGGACCGGGCAGAAAGACCTGCAGAAGGCTCGCGAGGAACTCGCCGAGTATCACGCCACGCGGCTCGCTGTCGAAGACGCAATTCGAGGAGGACTGCGCGATGTGCGGCGAAGCTTCGCGACGCGGGACGCGGCCTACGTGAAGATGCTTGCCTCCAAGCTCGTGGCCTCCGTGCCACAGACCTCTGCGCTTTTCATATCCCGCCAGCAGGAGCCGGCGACCGTCATCTTTGCGCGCAGCCAGGACCTTGAGTTTCCTTATGGTGAGTGGATGCGGCTGGAGCTGGCGCGCCTGGGGCTGCGCGGGGGCGGCTCGCCGGACATGGCGCAGTGCCAGGTTCCCTCGGCGCAGGCTGAGGCCGTGGTGCGATCCCTGGGCGCGGCCGTGCGGGCCAGTTTCGGATTGGGAATGACAGGTCACGGTTCACTTCACGAATCGCCCACGCGCTGATAAACTGGGGCACAGCAAGCAAGTGGGGCTATAGCTCAGCTGGGAGAGCGCCTCGTTCGCAACGAGGAGGTCAACGGTTCGATCCCGTTTAGCTCCACCAATCTCTCCTGTCACAGCAAGCGCCTCTTCTGAAGTTCATTCGGAACAACAGGCCGACGTAGCTCAGTTGGTAGAGCAGCCGATTCGTAATCGGCAGGTCACCGGTTCAAGTCCGGTCGTCGGCTCCAGGATCCCTTTCAGGCCCAGGCTGGAGTGGAAGACTCGCGCCATCTGGATCTGAGCGAATGCATAGTCATCGCGACCGGCAGGGCGGGCGGATTGCAGCGCGAAGAAGAAAAGACGAAAATCGGCTGGTGTCCTCCTCCGTCCACGCGTGCTCGCAGGCAATCGCCGAACCGCGGCTGCGCTGGCTCTTTCTGGACCTGAACTCTTATTTCGCCTCCGTCGAGCAGGAGCTGCGGCCCGCCCTGCGAGGCCGCCCGGTGGGCGTCGTGCCGGTGATGGCGGACACGACCTGCTGCATCGCCGCCAGCTACGAGGCCAAGGCATCCGGAGTGCGGACAGGTACGCAGGTAGCCGAGGCGCGGAGACTC
>CAYQYM010000035.1:0-12312 GCA_964421715.1 uncultured Acidipila sp. | reverse complement strand
TTCCCGCAGTCGCTCACTACTACGAAACGTTCATCCCAGGAGCCGCGACCGGTGAGGGCAGACCGAATGGAGACTTGTCGGAAGGACTTTTTCACTTTTTCCTGACCGCCGCCGCTATCGGCGTTCTTTACAAGGAAAATGCTTCGATCTCCGGGGCAGAAGTCGGCTGCCAGGGCGAAGTGGGTGTGGCCTGTTCGATGGCTGCGGCTGGGTTGACCGCGGCACTCGGGGGAACGAACCAGCAAGTCGAGTACGCCGCCGAAATCGGCAGGGAGTACAACCTCGGCATGACCTGCGACCCCATTGGCGGGTTGGTACAAATTCCATGCATTGAACGTAATGCAATGGGCGCAGTGAAAACGATCAACGCTTCACGCATCGCACCACGGGAGACCGGCGACCACAAGATTTCCCTCGACCAGGTGATCGAAACGATGTATCGGACCGGCCTCGACATGCAATCGCGCTACAAGGAGACCTCGCTCGCGGGCCTGGCGTTAAATGTCATCGAGTGCTGATTAGCCGGAACGTTTACACAGCCCGGTGTGGCAGCCATCCGAGCCATGCGCGAATCGCGCGCCGCGCTAGGTCAGTCGTGACTGCGTACACAATGTGCGCGGCCCAGTGCGTCGCGTGGGCAGAGGCTGGCTCCGTATCAGGCGGCGCGGCAAAGCCAAATGCGGGCACACCTACGAGGTCAGCACCTGCCCACAGCGCAGTGCCGAAGAGTGCTCCGTAGCCTGCGCGCGCCAGGCTCGAATACTCCGCGAGCCCACCGTAGACACCGCCCATCAGCGTGCCAAAGCCGTAGTGAACGATGGGGCCATCGCGTTCCTTTTCTTCGTGGGAGAGGTGCCGGCCGCCGGTTACCTGGTGCACGATGGCATCCGCGGCCTTCATGGTCGCGTCTTCGCCGTCCTGCGGCGGCGCGTTCTGCTCGCGGCGGCGCTCCTCATCGGACTTCAGGGCCTCCTGCATCGTCTGGCCGGGTCCCGCGATAAACCTGTTCATCACCCAGGATGCGGTGAGGCCGCCCACGAGGCCCGCCAGTACGCCCCGAGCAGGATGCGGATGTTCCTTGTGCATGCTTGTGTCCCCTCGCAGGTTTGGATGCGGTGGCTGCCATGCGCGTGGGGTGGACCAGCGCGGGTTCAGCGGATCAAAATGCTCACAATGGAAGCGGACATGAGGTTGGCCATCGTCCCGGCCAGCATGGCGCGAAGCCCCAGCCGGGCCAGATCGTTGCGCCGGCCAGGAGCCAGCGCGCCGATGCCGCCAATCTGAATGCCGATAGAGCTGAGGTTGGCGAAGCCGCAGAGAGCAAAGGTGGCAATGGTAAAGGAGCGCGCGTCCAGTATGCCGCGCTGTGCACCCAGCAGCGAGTAGGCGACCAGCTCATTAAGTACCATGCGCGTGCCCAGCAGGTTACCTACCACGCGCGCGTGGTGCCACGGCACACCGATGATCCAAGCCACCGGCGCGAAAAACAGGCCGAGGATGCTGTCCAGCTTTGCCGGAAAAGGAATCCGGTGTGCACCGAGCCAGTGATGCAGGCCGCCGAGCGTGCCGTTCACCAGGGCAATGAGCGCAACGAAGGAGATGAGCATGATGGCTACATTGAAGGCAAGCCGGCCGCCGTCGATCGTTCCATGCGCAATCGCACCCAGCAGGTTTTCCTGCCTGTTCACAGCCTCTTCCGGCATGTGTACGCGGCCCTCGGTGGCCGGCGTCCCAGTCTCCGGCACCAGCATCTTCGAGAGCAGGATGGTGCCCGGCGCCGTCATGATGACGGCTGCCAGCAAGTGCTGCGCCTCGATGCCGTAGAGGATGTAAGCCGCCATGATGCCGCCGGAGACGTGCGCCATGCCACTGGTCATGATGGTCATAAGCTCGGAGCGCGTGGCCCCCGGCAGAAAGGGGCGGATAGTGAGCGGCGCCTCGGTCTGGCCCATGAATATGCTGGCCGCCACGTTCAGGCTCTCCGCGCCACTGATGCGCATGGTGACCAGCATGACACGCGCGAAGATCCGGATGATGAGCTGCATCAGGCCGATGTGATAAAGCACGGCGAAGAACGCCGAGATGAAGATGATGGTGGGCAGCACCTGAAAGGCGAAGATGGAACCGAAGGACGAATGCTGGGCGCCCAGTTCGCCAAACATGAAGCTTGAGCCCGCAAAGGAGTAGGACAGCAGCTTGTTTACGGCTCCGCCTGCCAAGTTGAGCGCACGCCGCCCGAAGCTGAAGTCAAGCACCAGAAAGGCGAAGAGGATTTGCAGCCCGAGGCCCCAGGCAACGGTGCGCCAGCGAATCCTGTGCCGGTCGGTCGAAAAGGTCCAGGCAAGCGCCAGCATCGCCAGCAGACCGAGAACACCGGTAAATCTTCCCAAATCCACCCCTCTTGCGCGCGCGCAGACTAGCGCGGCTGCTGCGACC
Source organism: uncultured Acidipila sp. (assembly GCA_964421715.1). Taxonomy (GTDB): domain Bacteria; phylum Acidobacteriota; class Terriglobia; order Terriglobales; family Acidobacteriaceae; genus CAYQYM01. The sequence goes on along the minus strand of CAYQYM010000035.1, from coordinate 9,876 downwards.
CGGATGACTGCCGCAGGATACGCTGCGCATCCGCTGCCGACACTATCTCATGCACCAGCTCGATTGCTGCAGGCTCCTGCTGCTCAACAGTAAAGGATGAGCGCATCAGGCGCTCCGGCTCATCCAGCCTGGACGCCCCGGCGGCAAAGAGCGTCACCAACGGCTGGCCCGCTTTGACATGCGCGCCGTGGCTGGCGTGCAGCTCGATCCCGGCGTGCGCGTCCACTGCCTCCCCGGGGCGTTCGCGGCCGGCGCCGAGCCGCTGCACGGCCCAGCCAGCCGCAGCGCAGTCAGCAAAGACCAGATACCCATCACGTTCAGCCGTGAGTACGCGGGTGGCACGCGGCGTGTGATAGTTCGGCCTGTCGAGTACGCCAGCATCGCCACCCTGTGCTTCCACCATGCAGCGGAAGCGCTCCGCCGCTTCCCCGCCTTCCAGTAACTGCTCGGCGAGCGCGTAGCCTTCCTTCGCGCTCGCGCGTTTGCCACCCAGGTGGAGCATCCAGCCGGCGAGCGTCAGGCTGAGGCTGCGCAGGCCCTCGTTCAGCGGGTGCCGCTCACCTTTCAGGATGGCCCATGCCTCGGCGATCTCGACGAAGTTGCCGGAAAAGCGGCCGAGTGGCTCGTCCATACTCGTCAGCAGCGCCACAGTACGCGTGCCGGCGCGCTCGCCTGTCTCCACCATCAGCGCCGCGAGCAGCCTTGCCTGGGCTGCGTCGCGCAGAAAGGCGCCAGAGCCTGTCTTCACATCCAGCACCAGTGCGTTGAGGCCGGCCGCCAGCTTCTTGCTCATGATGGAGGCGCAGATGAGGGACGGGCTTTCGATAGTGGCCGTGCGGTCGCGCAGGGCATAAAGCACGCGGTCCGCAGGCACGAGGTGCGGCGTCTGCCCCGCCATGGCAAAGCCGCATCGCTCCAGCACGCGGCGCATCTCGTCCAGGCTTAGTTGCGTACGGAGGCCTGGAATGCTTTCCAGTTTGTCCAGCGTGCCGCCGGTGTGGCCCAGGGCACGGCCGCTGATCATTGGATCCCACAACCCTGCCGCCGCAGCGATGGGCGCAACGAGGAAGCTGGTCTTGTCGCCGACGCCGCCGGTTGAGTGCTTGTCGACGGCGACGTGCGGCGCGGGGCTGAATCGCTCGCCGGAATCGCGCATGGCCTCGGTAAGCACAGCCAGCTCCGCCGCGCTGAGACCGCGAAAGTAGACGGCCATCAGCCAGGCCGAGAGCTGCTCCTCCGGTATGGTGCCGACAGCAGCACCTTGGGCGAGAAAGCGGATTTCTTCTGCTGAGAGCTCCTGGCCGTCGCGCTTTCTGCGGATCAGGTCGACGGGATGCACTGGCTACTTGCCCTTGGCCTTAAAGGCGTGGGGAAAGAGGTCGGCGAAGGCTGCGCTCTGCTCCCCCTCGGTACCGGGAAAGCATACGACGGCATCATCGTCCGCGAACTCGCTCAACACCTGGCGGCAGGCACCGCAGGGTGAGCTGGCCGCTTCGTTCAGGTTCACCACCATGACGGCCTGGACGCGGAAGCAGGCTCCACGCTCGCAGATCGCAAAAAAGAGCGCGTTTCTTTCTGCACAGCAGGTCAGGCCATAACTCGCGTTTTCCACGTTGCAACCGCTCACGATGCTGCCATCATCCAGCAGCAGCGCCGCGCCGACACGAAACCCGGAGTAGGGCGCGTAGGCGCGGGCTGCGGCCCCGAGCGCGGTGCGTCTCAGGCGGAGAACAATCTCCGGGTCGAGCTTTGCCATCGCCGCGTTTGCACTCATGGCCGCGCGCATTCCCTCTGAAGTCTAACCCTTGGACGTGTGTGGTATGTGTGGCAAGGTGCGCCTGCCGTCGATGAATGAAAGCAGCAGGCCAGTCAGAGCGGGCCTGCTGCTGCACAAAGAGACGGCTGTTTATGAACCGGCCGTGGCCTGCACGTGCTGGATCTTGTGATTGCCGTGCGGCACGGCGGTTACGCAGGTCGGCTGGCCGGCTGCGGGATAAGGCGAGTTCTGGTTGCCGGTAAGCCCGCCATTGTTCGGGTCAAGGCGCAGCCCGGTGACCGAGTTGTCGATAAAGTTTGCCGTGTAGATATACCGGGCAAGTGATGGTTCGACGATGAGACAGGTCGGACCGGTGCCGGTGCCAAAGCTCGAAGTACCACTCAGGGCGGAGGGTACACCCGTCGCCTGGTTAATCGCGTATCCCATCACGTTATTCGAATTGTAGTTTGAGACGTAGATGTAGAGGCCGCGCGGGTCCACCACTACGCCCAGCGGGTAGTTGCCGGTCGTGGTCGGACCGTTCGGGAACGGGCTGATGACTCCGGTAGAGAGCACGACATACCCGATGAGCTGATTTTGTGTGCTGTCCGTCACGTAGAGGAAGCGGCTGGTGGGATCGCTGGCCATGGACGAGGGCGTGATGCCGGCCGGAAAAGGGCCGCCTGGCACGGCAGTGAGAACCCCGTTGCTCGCAACCGAAAAGCCCAGAATCTGACCGACGGTCGCCCCGCCACCGTTGACAGCGGCAGTCTGCGCGACATAAAGGAACCCGTCGTTGGCCAGCGAATTCAGGGCGACCGGGTTCCCATTGATTGGCACGTAGCCGAGTGCACCCTGCGCGATCGGAGTGCAGCTCTTACTCAGGCTCTGATTACCGTCGAGCGGAAAGACGACAACGGCGCCGGGGCCAGGGTTGTTCGGGCTGTAGGGGGTCTGATTCGGACCGGTCGGCTGGTACACGTCGGTGACAAACAACAGCGTTCCGGCCTGATTTACAGCAATCGCATTGGGCGCGGCGCCGGGCGTGTTGCAGGTAACCCGCGGGTAGAGCTTTGCGTCCGTGCCAATGGCGAACTGGACGATCGTGTTGTCGTCACGGTTTACGACAAAGAGATTTTTCTCATCTGGCGAGGTCGTAGCGGCTACCGGATTGCGTCCCTGCGAGCTGTAGGGCGAATCAGCGATCTGTGTCAGCGCGCCGGATAAGGAGTTGGCACGGTAGACATTGATCTGGCCGGGATTATTCTTCGAGTTCGTGACGTAGACGTAGTCGACCGTGTTGCTGCGACCGCAGGACGTGATGCCTAGTCCTAGACCCAGCGTTGCTACAGCGGCCAGAAGACTCTGGCCCGGCTTCCTCAACTTCATGCGTTTCCTTAAGCCCGTCGCAACCTGCGGCAGGCACGTTATTCGGGATCGCTCCCGCTTGCATTGTAGATACACCAGCGTGTTTCAGCTAGCCGGCCGTGGGCGGCACTGGCGGGTGCCGCCCGGCTGTGTCTAGTAAGTCCTGCCGCTCATAACGCACCAGGTCGGATTCCCTACCGTGTTGAATTGCGTGCCCCGGCGCATGGTGGTCAGATTGCCGGAGTTGGGGTCGTAGACGCGGCCCGTCACCGTGCTGTCGTTGTAATTGGCTGTATAGATGTACTGCACGGTCGGATCCTGGACAATACACTGAGGAGCCGATCCCGTTCCAATGTTGAAGGGCGACTGCGCCAGGGGTGCCAGCGTTCCGTTCGAATCAATCGTATAACCGGAGATATCGCTGCTGGGGTTGGTTATGATGCCGGAAGGTCCGAGATTCGCAATGTAGAGAAACTTGCCCTTGGCATCCACCAGCAGCCGCTGTGGGTTGCCTGCAGCGGTGGCACTGTTCAGTACCGGTCCATTGGTCTGGCTCTGCAGCGCGCCTCCTGAGCCTACGGTGAAAGGCAGGATGCGATTCGTGGCAGGATCCAGAATGTAGACGTAGCTGGAACCACCGTTGATGGTGGAGATGGAGGTCGCCCCGGTCTGCAGCGGCGCGTTTTGTGTCGTCGTAAGCTGGCCACTGGTCGTGTTCAGAGCGTAGACAAAGAGCGTGTTCTGATCTGCTGTTGCCGCCGTACCCTTGTCTGCCGTCCAGATGTAGGTCGAGTTGGTGTAGAAGTCGATTGGAAAGCAACCAACCGGGAAGTATGGGAGTTGCTTACCGTCGGCCTGCTGCTGCTGCTGATTGGTAATCAGCGATAGGCGGCCCGTGCCATTGTCGATCGCAAATGCCGAAATCTCCGCCCTGGGATGATAGCCATCGGCATCCTGGCAGGGCATGTCCGCCGTGGGAGTGGGCGAAGTGATGTCTCCGCTCGCCGTCGGCCCGTAGCTGTCCAGCACGTAAAGGTAGCGGCTGGAAGAATCCACCGCCATGCGGATCGGGTATTTCCCCTGGCTGGTGTAGCTGGACTGAAATGCAATGACGCCGTTGCCGCCTATAGCGAAGACCGAGATATTCGATTGAGAGTTGGTGACAACATTGCCATTGGCACCACGCGTTGTCGTCCCCTGATTCAGCACGTACAGAAAGCGGCCCCCCGGTGCCACAAGCGCCCGAATCGGCGCGGTGCCTCCAGAGCCGGTGGGCAGGCCACGAATCGGCAGCAGATTTCCGGTTAGGTTGCTCACCTTGAACCCGCCTACCTGGTTGTATTGCGCGCCAGTCACATACAGGAAGCCAACGGTGTAGTCCCATTGGCAAGAGGTGAGTCCCAGACTGAGACCCAACGATACCACCATGGCCAGCCCAAGCTGACCGAGTTTCCTCAACTTCATGCTCTTCCTTCATCCCGCGCCGGGGATTAGCGCAGGCAACTGGTTCGGGATCGCTCCCGCTTGCATTGTAAGCGACGCGATAGTGAGACGGGAAGCAGAGATGGATGTGAGCCGGGGGTGCAGGAGAGGCAAACCGGTCAGGGCGAAAGCGCGTAGAGGGGTGACGCGTGCGGAAGGGAAAGCAGGTGAGGGGTGAGCCGTCTCAACCGGCCGCCCCCGCCCCACCCCTGACCTGCTTCCCTGAATTCCGGAGTGCTTCACCCTTCCAACTGCCTACCAGACCCGGCAGGCGGTCTCCGGCATCATGGGGTCACCCTTTTTGCAGCCGAAGGCCTTGCCGAACTCGTCGAAGTTCTGCACCGTGCCGTTGGTGCGGAACATGCCCGGGGAGTGTGGATCAACGCGCGCGGCCACTCGTGCCGCCGGGTCGGTGCGGTTCTCGCACCAGACCTGCGCAAAGGAGATGAAGAACCGCTGGGCCGCCGTGTAGCCATCGACCTTCTTCTCCGGATCCATATTCTCCTGCTTCATGGTCGCCAGCAGCGCCTGGTAGGCGATGTGAATACCGCCGTTATCAGCCGTGTTCTCACCCAGGGTGAGCTTGCCGTTCAGCTTCTGCCCAGCCACGGGTTCAAAGCTGCCGTATTCCTTCACTTCGCAGTCCGTCTTCGCGTCAAACTGCTTGCGATCTTCCGGCGTCCACCAGTTCTTCACGTTGCCCTGGGCGTCGTACTTGCTGCCTTCATCGTCAAAGCCATGTGTCATCTCGTGGCCAATCACCACACCGATGCCGCCGAAGTTTACTGCCGGGTCCTTGCTGTAATCGTAGAACGGCGGCTGCAAAATGCCGGCCGGGAAATTAATGTCGTTCATGCTCGGGTCGTAGTAGGCGTTCACCGTCGGCGGCGTCATCCCCCACTCCTTCTCGTCGACCGGCTTGCCGATCTTATTCAGCTCGTACTGCAGCTCGAATTTCGAAGAGCGGTCCAGGTTTCCGATCAGGTCTTCGCGTTTCACCGTCAGCGCTGAGTAGTCGCGCCACTTCTCCGGATAACCAATCTTCTGCCGGAAGGCCTCCAGTTTCAGCTCCGCCTGCTTCTTGGTGTCCTCAGACATCCAGGGAAGCTGCTGGATATCCTGCGCCAGCGCCTGCTTAAGCGCAGCCACCAGCTTCTCCATGTTGTCTTTCGCGCTAGCCGGGAAGTTCTGCTTTACCCAGTCCTGCCCTACGGCCTCGCCCAGGGCGTGGTCAGTGAGTGCGGTGCACCGCTTCCAGCGCGCGGTCTGCTCGGCCTGGCCCTGCAGAGTCTTCTGGAAAAAGCCGAAGCTTGCATCGGCGAAGTTTGAGGAGAGCCACGGCGCGGCTCCATTCGCTACGTGAAAGCGAAGATAGCTCTTGATGCCGTCGAGGCTTTCGTCCTGCAGCACCGTGTTCATCGCCTTGAAGAAGTCGGGCGTGGCCACGTTCAGCGTGTCTACCTTCGGCACGCCAAGATCCGTCATGTAAGTAGCGAAGGAAAATTGTGGTGCGAGCTGGTTGAGCTGGTCTACCGTCATGATGTGGTAGCGCTTTTCCGGTTCGCGCAGCTCTACGCGGGGAGTCGAGCCCTGGGCCAGCGCCGTCTCTATCTTCAACACGCTACCGGCCTCCTGCGCAGCCTTCGTGTCGTCGTCTCCAAGCAGCTTGAAGATTTGCGTAACGTAGTCCTTATACTGCGAGCGAATCTTCGACATGCGATCGTCGTTGACCAGGTAATAATCGCGATCCGGCAGGCTGAGGCCGCCCTGCCCGGTGCTTACGATCTGCCTGGTGGAGTCCTTCTGGTCCTGCTCGACGCCGAGCCGGAAAAACGCGCCGGTTCCCTCATTCAGTCGCAGGTTGGCGAGCAGCCCCGCAAGCTTCTGCTTGTCGCTCAGCCCAGCCACCATCCTCAGCGCCGGAAGTATCGGCTTATCACCCAGCGCATTCACCAGTTCGGTGTTCATGCAGGAGGCAAAGAAGTCTCCGTATTTGCGCTGGAGCGGCGAAGCGGGCGAGTCCGCGGCCTGCTTCAGGTCGACATAGAGGAGGTAGCGATTTCGCTCGCTCAGCTCGTTGAACCTGCCCCATCGGGACTGGTCCGACGGGATCGGATGATCCTTACGCCAGTTTCCGCATGCGTACTGGTAGAAATCCTGGCAGGGGTTAGCGGTCTTATCGATCGCCGACAGGTCAAAGCTCTGCGGAGCGGGCGGCTCCTTGGGAGTGGCGCTGGAGGGAGTGTCGACTGAGACGAAGCTGGATTGCCCGGCGGCAATCCCCGTTGCGAAGCCGGTGCATACCAGCAACACCATGGCGAGACGATTGGGATGCATGAACTTCCTCGATGGGTCCCGGTCCGGATCTCCGGAACCAGGTGTCTGGCTCCGGCAATCCGGCCCTGATTTTCATGCGCGAGCGATGCAGCCCACGCAACACAGCGATCAAATTAACACGCGAGCAACCAATCAGGCCAAGCTCGGCTGTTGCCTTCACCGGAGTCGCGCCCCCGGCGAGCCTCGCCGCCCCAGGTCTTCTGTAAACTGCAACGAGAAAGAAGCAAAGCCGTACCCGCGACTTGCATCAGAGAGGCACAATACCTGAGTACAACTGCACCGTATCCAACGGCCCTGCCTTGAGCAGCCGTGGTGACGATCAGCCAAGAAGGAGACCCCGCCCCGCATGCGCTTATTCAGACTCGCCCTCGCACTCTTGGTCCTGCTGCCCTGCCTGAAGGCCCTGGCGGAGGACCCGAACCCCGGGCCTGATGTCCTTGTTTTTACCAACGGAGACCAGCTTACCGGCAAGCTTGTCCGCGAAGTCGCCGGCACGGTCACCTTCCATAGTGACATGGCAGGAGACATCAACCTGGGTTGGGACAAGGTCAAAGAGCTGCGCAGCTCCGGCAACTTTGCCGTGCTTGTGCCGCAGAAGAAGGCACGCACCAAGCCGGAGGCCGTTGCCGCGCCGCGCGGACAGATTCACGTGACAGGCGGCGAGGTGGAGGTGGCCGGCGGCTCAGGAACCGCAGCGCAACTTGCGCCCATCCCCGTCGCGAATGCGCAGTACATCATCGACGAGACTACCTTTAACCGCGAGGTGCTGAGCAGGCCCGGGCTGCTGCAGGGGTGGAGCGGACCGGCCACCGCAGGCGCCACCATTGTCGCGGCGACGCAGAACCAGTACACATTTAACGGCGCCCTCGCGCTGGTCCGGATCGTGCCCACTGTGGATTGGCTCCAGACCCGCAACCGCACCTCGATTGACTTTAGTGGCTCTTTTGGCAAGATCACGCAGCCGGCCTACATCGCGGCTGACGGCACGCTGGTCCCATCCACCGCAACCAAGAGTGCCATCTACCATGCAAACGCAGAGCGGGACCAGTATTTCAGCCCGCGCTTCTTCGCGCTGGTGCAAGCCGCCTTTGACCACAACTTCAGCCTCCGCCTCGACCTGCAGCAGATCTACGGCGCCGGCATAGGCTGGACGGCACTGAGAACGCCAAACCAGCAGCTCGATCTCAAGGCAACCCTGCAGTATGAAAAGCAGTTGTTTCTCTCTAGCCCTGGCGTGCCAGCCACCGGGCTTGAGCAGAACCTGATCGGCTCCACCTTCAATGTGTCCTACGGGCTGAAGCTGCCTAAAGGCATCGCATTCGCACAGCAGCTTTCCTTTATTCCGTCCTACAACGTGCCGCGTGCCTACTCGGCCAACGAGACGGACACACTCCTGTTCCCGGTCTACCGCGGCTTCGGCCTTACCGTGGGAACGATCGACAGCTACCTGAATAACCCGCCGGCCGCCGCGCCCGTCACCAGGCGCAATTCCTTCCAGTTCACCACGGGGATTACTTACAACATCAAGTCGAACTATTAGCCGGGCTCCCGTGCAATGCTTCTTATTTGACTTCCCCACCCGAGGCCACGCGGTAAACGTATTTGACGTTCACCACGTGGCCTCTCCGCTCCAGCAGCACATGCCATGTTCGCGGATTGGAAAGGCTGCAGGGTGAGTGCGCAGGACCGGAAGATTCGCAGGCGGGGGATAAGTACGAACGGGGCTTCTTCTATGAAAAGGGCCGCTCTTCAGCCGTGGCGAGTAGCGACCTGAACATCTGGCCAGCGAGCTGGCATAAAACTGTTGGCTCGGCGTGCCACGCTACGCTGGATGGCGGGGCTGCTTGCGCAATTACTTCCCGGTTCTGCTTTGAGGGATCTGGTGCGCCCGGAGAGATTCGAACTCCCGACCTAACGCTCCGGAGGCGTTCGCTCTATCCAGCTGAGCTACGGGCGCGCACTTTCAGCATACTACGCGTGGCGGTGCGCGGCACGTCCTCAATGCGTGCCGCACCTCTCGGCAACACGCGGCATCCGCTGCCGCGCACACCGTACAATGCGGAGAGAATCTTTTCCGGAGGTCCGCGACGATGCGTGGCTGGTCATTTCCGCTGGGGCGCTGGATGGGCGTAGACCTTCGCATTCACACCTTTTTTCTGCTGCTGCTGGCGCTCTGTCTCTTCTTCAGCGGCATCACCGGCGTGCCGGCCTGGCGCGGCATTATGCTATGGCTGCTGCTGGCCCTGGCTGTAGCGGTGCGGGAGTGTGCGCGCATTATCGCCGCGGCGTATCACGGGCTCGAGCTGCGCAGTATCCTGCTGCTGCCCATCGGCGGGCTCTTCTCCTATGCCAGCCCCGACAGTGCCGAACGCGCGCGCCAGCCCGCAGTCGAACGCGCCATGGCCGTCATCGGCCCGCTGGCGAACTTCACCTTCGCGGTGGTGCTGGCAGCGCTCATCCTGGGCAGCAGCCCGCAGGTGGCCATCTTTGCCCGGCCGTGGATCACGCCGGCGCAGCTGATGCGCTCCGCCATCTGGCTGAACGCGATGCTGGGCGCGCTGAACTTTCTGCCTGCCTATCCGCTGGACGCAGGCCGCGTGCTGCGCGGCAGCTTCAGTCGCGCGCGGGGCGCCGCACAGGGAGCCCGCGCCGCCACTGGCCTGGGCCAGATGCTCGGTGTCGGAGCCGTCGTCGCCGGGCTTGCACTGATGGCAATGCCAGTGGACGGCCTCGCGGCCGGGCTTACGCCCTGGCTCATCATGGGCGGATTCTTCATCTTCATCGGCGCCCAGCTCGAAGATCAGGGTGTGCTCTTTCAGTCGGTTGTGGACACGGTACGCATGAAGGACGTCATGCTGACGGAGTTCTCGACCCTCTCGCCCTCTGACACGCTTGAAGACGCGCTGCAGAAGGCCATCCATACACTCCAGGAT
>CAYQYM010000034.1:0-12441 GCA_964421715.1 uncultured Acidipila sp. | reverse complement strand
TCCACCTCGCCTGCCTCAAAATGATGCTCAGATATTTATGAGACCGGTTCTAGTCGGACAAAGGAGAAGTTATGCGACAGTGCTCCGAACCGGATTAAGCCAGAGCTAGAGCGTCGACGACAGAATATAGATCCCCCGTAGGCAGCGCATGCCCGCCCAGCTGCCGCCGCGTCAATGCGTGTCAACGCCAAGGCGAAGCAAACGAGCGAAGCAACGCGCGGCAACGTCCAGAGCGGGCTTTTGCCGAGCCGCAGCCATGCCCAGAAGGCAAACAGCCGGCAATCTCGCCAAGCGCCGCCAGCACATACCAAAGCAGCGAATTCATTGTGCGGATTCCATGACGGCAGCGGCAATGCGCCCGCACTCCGGCAGTTCAAGACACTGGCATATTAGGAAGCGGTGTGATGCGTGGAGCTGGAATTCGAGTGGAACGAAGAGAAAGCCTGAGCCAACCTCGCCAAACATCGCGTCTCGCTCCTGACCGCTGCCGAAATCTTTGCCAACGAGATCATGGAGCGGATCGACGACAAGACCGGCTCGGAATATAAAGTGCGATACAAATTGGATAGATAACTTAGAGTTGCTGATCATAGGTAACCTTTATATGTCAATCACTGCTTCTCATCTGATCGCAGGCCGCAACCTGGGCTTTACCAGGGTTTAGATCAGGGGCAAAGTAGCGCGATCATCAGCGTAGTAATCATGGCGGAACAGTCCTGAGAATGTTTCTACGTTCCACTGTCACCTCCGAAGATTGCGCAGGGTTAACTATCTCGATAGGTTGCGTCAATAGAAAACCCCTATTCACCACTAAACAAACAGCACCTCGCGCGTTTCGAACTCTCGCCGATAGAGATAGTGCGGGAGGTGGCGACAAAGAGATGAGCGGGATCAGAGCACTGATCGTGGATGATTCTTCGGTGATGCGGAAGATTGTGGAACGCGCTCTGCGGCAGGCGGGGCTCGAGCTGACGAAGGTGGTAGAAGCCTCAAGCGGGCTGGAGGGGCTGGAGGCGCTGCGCCAGCAGCCGGTCGACCTGGTCCTCTCCGATATCAACATGCCCCAGATGGATGGTCTGGAGTTCCTGCGCCAGATGCGTGCCGAAGACCTGGCCCCCGAGGCGCCGGTCGTCATGATTACCACCGAGAGCAGCGAGGATCACGTGGTGCAGGCCATCGCTGCAGGGGCGCAGGGCTACATCCGCAAGCCGTTCACTGCCGAGCAGGTCAAGGAGCGGGTGTTGCCGCTGTTGGGTCTGCCGGTTTAGCGGGGCGGTTTGCCGCGCGGCAGAGTTTCCCCCTCCTACACAGCGGTCCGCCTCTGCGGGAGCGTTCCGCGGCCAGGTGGACAGAGAAAAAGATTTTGATCACCGAAGGAGAGCAGGCGCGATGGCGACAGTCATAACAAGGGAGGCGCTCGCGGGCACAGCTCACGCCGGGCACCTGGATGAAGCGATGGACGAGGTATTTCGGATGATGATTGGCCTTGAGTGCTCGCCGGAAGAAGACGGGGGCACGCCGCTTGCCTCCGGGGCCGAGACAATCTCGGCGGTGATCGGCCTGGCGGGGGCGATCAGCGGTGCCTGCGTACTTCAATCGGACACGCGCGCGGCCCTTTGTATCGCCGAGGCGCTGGTGGGTGTCCGGCCCGAGTCGCTCGATGAGACGGTAAAGGACGCGGTGGGCGAAGTGTGCAACATGGTGGCGGGAGCCTGGAAGGGCCGCTACGCCGCCCTCTCCTCCGGCTGCATGCTTTCGACACCCACCGTCGTCACCGGCACCAACTACCGGCTGCACACCCAGCGACCCGAGTTTCGCGTGGACCGCAGCTATCGCTTCGCCGGCAACACGGTCTGCTTCTCGATCGTCTGCGACTCTATTCAATGAGTTTTCCCTAATCTGCCTGCCCCTATTCCGGTCACGCTCCTGCACATACACCTATGTAAGGAGCGTACCCAGTGGACAGCGGCTACTATGCAGCATTCTCAGCCCTGCTTGCACGCAGCGAGGCGATGGACTCGGCGGCGAGCAATCTGGCCAACGCCAACACGCACGGCTTCCGCGCCGAGCGCGAGTTCTTCCGCAGCGCAGTACTGGGCCCGGAGGCGCTGAACTCGCAACTGAACCGCACTGTAAACAACTACGGCGTGCTCGGCGGCAACCAGCTCGATCTCGGCCAGGGTGCGCTTGCACCCACAGGCAACCCGCTCGATGTGGCCATTGAGGGCCAGGGTTTTTTCGCCATCCAGGCCGCCAACGGCACCCGCTACACACGCGACGGCAGCTTTGAGCGCACGCGGACCGGTCAGCTCGTCACCTCGACGGGCGAGCCTGTGCTCGATGACAGGAACAAGCCCATCGTCGTGCCCTCGGGCGAGGTCTCGATCTCGGCCGACGGCGTGCTCTCAGCCAGCGGCGCCGTGGTGGCCCGGCTCGGCGTCTTCGACTTCGGCTCGCCCGCCTCGATTGTTCCGGAGGGCGTGAACCGATACAAGCCTGTCGATGGTGCGAGGCCAAGGCCCGCGCAGGCGAGCCTGCATCAGGGTGCGCTCGAGGCCTCGAACCAGGACGTTATCCAGGGCACGATGCAGCTCATCCTCGTGCAGCGCCAGTCCGAGATGATGCAGAAGGCGCTCTCCATCTTCCACTCCGAATTCAATAAGACCGCCTCGGAAGATCTTCCGCGTGTATAAGCGCCTGGCGCGCTTCTGAGGGGAGGGCAGAAATCCAGATTTACAGGCACACCCGTGAGCCCGGCAAAGCCTGACTTGAAAGGAGACCTATTATGATTCGCGCACTCTATACCGCAGCCAGCGGCATGACCGCCCAGCAGTTAAACCTCGACACCATTGCCAACAACCTGGCCAACTCCTCGACGGCCGGTTTTCGCCAGCGGCAGCTCCAGTTCCAGGACATGATCTACCAGAACCTGGTGACACCGGGCGCTGCCCAGAGCCAGCAGACGGTCTCGGCCGGCCTGCAGATCGGGCTCGGCACAAAGTCGGCCGCAACCGAGATCATCATGACGCAGGGCGACCTGAACAACACCAGCAACCCGCTCGACCTCGCGATCCAGGGCACGGGCTTCTTCCAGGTAACGCGGCCCGATGGCACCATCGCCTACACGCGTGCCGGCAGCTTCCACCGCAACAATCAGGGCACCATGGTGACGTCTGACGGCGACCCGCTGGTGCCGAATATCACCATCCCGCCAAATGCGACTTCGGTCACGATCACGCAGTATGGCGTAGTGAACGCGACGCTGCCGGCCCAGCAGAACCCAACCCAGCTCGGCCAGATTCAGCTCGCGACCTTTGCCAATCCCGAGGGCCTGGAGAGCATCGGGTCGAATCTCTTCCGGGCGACGCTCAGCTCGGGCGACCCGGTGCAGGGTGTACCCGGTGGAACCGAGGGACTGGGCTCGCTGCAGCAGGGATACCTGGAGAACTCGAACGTGGACGTGGTGACCGAGTTTGTGCAGATGGTGCTGGCGCAGCGCGCCTACGAGTCGAACTCGAAGGTGATCCGCGCCGCCGACGACATGTACAGCCAAGTAAACAACATGGCGAGGTAAGCGGCTATGCGCCCCTGGCTGCACGCAGCAACGCTCGCACTCGCGGCCGCGCCGATGCTGGCCTCTCCCAGCTGTGTCGTGCCGCGGCGCACACTGCTCGACGCGGCCCAGGGCAGGCGCTATCTGCTGGCCGGCAGCTGCGAGCACCCGGAGCGGCCCTGGCGCGTTGTGAAGGCGGAGAGCCTGGCGGAGAGCCGGGCAGGCAGGCAGGATGGCGGTCGAGCAAAGAGTGCCGATGCCCGGCAAGGCAACACTCGCGCGGAGAGCGAGATTGTGCCGTCCTCGGACACAGGCTGGCATCGACCGGTCGTCGCCCAGGGCAGCCATGTCCGTGTAATGCGGGAGACAGCTTCGGCGCACGTCGAGATGGCAGGCGTAGCGCTCATGGCAGGCCGCGTCGGCGAGAGCATCGCGGTGCGCGTGGTGAGCGGCAGCGGAGAGGCTGTGCTCCACGGCACCGTGCGCGGTGAGGGTTCAGTCGAGTTGACCGGCACGTCCGGTCCAGGGCAGAGAACGGGGGAGCGATGGTGATGGCAAGGTGGATGAGGAGGGAGAACTTCTTCCGGCCGGGTGTGCTGCTGCTGCTGACCTCCCTCGCCCTGGCCGAATCAAGGCCGCAGCCGAAGGACGGCATGGGCGCCACGGTCACGCCGCCCGATCAGGCCCTGGCTGCCTACGTCGCCCGCGTGCGACAGGAGCAGGCCGAGCAACTGCTCGCGCCCGGGTCCATCTGGTCGCCGGCCGGGCGGCTGGCTAACCTCTCGGCCGACGTGCGCGCACGCCGGAAGCATGACCCTTTGTCGGTCGTGGTCGATGAAAGCCTCGCCGCATCGACAGACGGCACGGTAAAAAACTCGCGCGCATCCTCGGCCTCGTCACAGGTCTCGGCGCTGTTCGGTAAGCTCTCGGCCAGCAATGCCCTCCAGAACCTGGTCAACCAGAGTTCAGGCTCGGGATTGAACGCGCAGGGCCAGAGCGTGACCAACTCCAGCCTGACCACGGTTCTGGGCGGTGAGGTAGCTGACGTGCTGCCGAACGGGATACTCGTCGTGCAGGCGGTGCGGCAGGTCTCCTTTAACCAGCAGACGCAGACCATCCGGCTGCGCGGGCTCGTTCGTCCCGAGGACGTAAATACCTTCAACCAGGTCCACTCGACCACCATCACCGACCTCGAGCTCGAGGTCGTGGGCAAGGGCATCATCAATGACTACACCTACCGGCAGAACCCGCTGGTGCGTTTCCTTGAAAAGCTCCTGGTCTTTTAAGGCGGCCGCCATGCGCAGAAGTCAATTTGCACTCTTGCCGTTGCTGGCCATGCCGCTGCTCGCGGCTGCCGCGCCGGCGCGCGGCGCAGAGACCGCCGGCATGCGGCTGGCGCGGATCAAGGACGTGGCCTCGGTCGAGGGCGTGCGCGACAATCAGCTCGTCGGCTATGGCATCGTCGTCGGACTGCGTGGTACCGGGGACAGTACGCAGACGGTCTTCCCGCTGCAGACTCTGGTCTCGACCCTGGAGCGGATGGGCGTGAATCTGCAGAGCTCGCCCCTGCTCTCCAGCATGCGCACGCAAAACATGGCAGCGGTGTTTACCGCGGCCACACTGCCGCCCTTCTCGCGTCCCGGCACGAAGATCGACGTCACCGTCTCCTCGGCCGGCGATGCGCGCTCGCTCGAAGGCGGCGTGTTGCTGATGACGCCGCTCTACGGGCCGGACGGGCAGATCTACGCCGAGGCGCAGGGGCCGCTGGTGATCGGAGGCTACCAGGTGGCTGCCAATGGCAGCGCAAGGCAGTACAACCATCCCACGACCGGGCGCGTTCCCGCCGGGGGCATGGTTGAACGTGGTGTTCCGCTCGATCTCAACCGGCTGCCCTCGCTCTCGCTGCTGCTGAACGAAGCCGATTTTCACACCGCTGAGCGGATGGCCGCTTCCATCAACCAGGGGCTGGACCGGCCGCTGGCGCGTGCCGTGGACAGCCGCCGCATCGAGCTTAACGTGGCGCACGGTGAAGACGTGGCAGCGCTGCTCGACCAGGTGGAAGAGATAGAGGTCGCGATCTACCCGAGGGCCCGCGTGATTGTGAATGAGCGCACGGGAACGATCGTGATCGGCGGCCAGGTGCGCCTGCAGCCGGTGTCGATTCTGCATGGAGGTCTCTCCATCAACGTCGTGACGGAGTACCAGGTATCGCAGCCGAACGCCTTCGGTACGGGCCAGACGACGGTTGTGCCGCAGTCGACGATCACCGCGCAGGACAAGCCGGCCAACAAGATCGAACTTAAACAGGGCGCTACCGTGGATGACCTGGTCCAGAACCTGCAGGGGATCGGCGCGACGGCGCGCGATATCATCTCGATCCTGCAGGCAATGAAAGCGGCGGGTGCCATCGAGGCTGAAGTGGAGGTGCTGTGATGGATCCGGCGAAGATGGCTACCCTGAATGGGATCTGGCGGCCTCTACAGCCGCTGAATGCGGGGGCGGCGAACCCGAAGCTTGTCTCCGCGGCGCACAGCTTTGAGGCCAGTCTGATGAAAGAGTTCCTCAAGCCGCTCGAGCACGACACGCTCTTCTCCGGGTCCGGCTCCGGCTCCGCTGCGAGCGGAGACGCGGGTGAGGGCAGCGCGGGAGCGCTGATGAGCTTCGGCTCTGAGTCAATGGCCAAGGCCATCTCCGAACACGGCGGCTTCGGCATCGCCACCCGCATCCTGAACCACTTCCGGCAGGCCTCCCAAAGCGGCCAGCCCGTGCTGGATTCTGATAAAGCTCTAAGACCGGGGAGCAAATAATTACTTAAGTTTCTGGTCATGTCGCCGATGAACTGAAGCGAGGAGACAATCATGAGCACGATTCATTCCCTGGGCGGCGTAACTCCCCTGCAGCAGACACAGGGTGCCGGGCGCGCTCCAAGTCAGCCGGGCGGCAGCGCAGAGCAGGCTCCCCGGTGGCCGGAAGATCAGACCTCGCTGAGTGCGGCCGGTACGCTGGCCAGCCGCGCGCTCGGTGTGAGCGACGTCCGCATGGAGAAGGTGATCGCGGTGCAGCAGGCGCTGGCAGAGGGAAGCTACTCCGTCCCGGAGGACAAGGTGGCGGGCGCACTGCTGAAGCATATGCTGGACCGCTGAGCGGAGCATTCCCAATTAAGTTGAAAGGCTTCGGTTGGAGCAACAAGCAAGCAGGACCATGAGCGAGATTTCTATCAGTGAGATTTTGGACGCGAGCATCACGGCGCTGACGCACCTGGACCGTGCGCGGCTGGAAGAGCTGGTCGAAGATGCAGGCCGCGCCGAATCTCCTGCGACGACGGCCGAAGGCGAAAAGGCGGCAGCGCGTCTGCGGCTGCTGGCGGCACTGCTGCGGGAGACCTCGCGCAACCAGAGGCTGATCTCGCGCTGGGCATAACGCGAGAGTCCTAACCGCGCAGTGTACGGCTCACGATGCGAGTGCAGGCTCAGAGTCGGCCCGTGCAGGGCGCAGCAGAGAGAGAGCAGTCAGCACGGGCGGAAGTAACTGGCGGGATTTCGGCTGCAACGTTGAGAGCTGGGGCAGGTTCAGGAGGGAAGTGCGAGTATGGGATCACTGCAGACAGCATGGGGCACCGTAACCGGCGCGCTTGAGAACTACCAGTCAGCGCTGAATGTCGTTGCAAACAACACCGCCAACGCCAGCACGCCGGGCTACACGCGCGAGACCTCCACCTGGGAGGAGAACGTACCTGCCGTGATTAACGGCCGGGTCTACGGCAGGGGCGCGACGCTGACCGGGGCCGCCTCGCAGCGGGACAGCGTGCTCGAGCAGCGGATTCAGCAGCAGGGTTCAACGAGCGCCTCGCTTTCGGCGCGGCTCACGGCGCTGAACAACATGCAGAGCGTCTTCAGCCAGCTCACCACGTCCTCGGGCTCGGCCGACGGCATCGGCCAGGATGTCTCGGCGTTTTTTACCTCGCTGGCGCAACTGGAGAGCAACCCCGCGGAGAACGCACTGCGCGAGCAGGTGCTGAGCTCGGCCGGCACGATGACGTCGGCGTTTCAGTCCGCAGCTTCGAACCTGCAGTCGCAGCAGGTCGGGTTGGACCAGCAGGCCGCGAGCCTGGCCGGCGAGGTGAACGCGCTTACCGATTCGATTGCGAAGCTGAACCAGCAGATTGCCAGCATCCGTCCCAGCGGCGACGCGGGCACACTGGAAGACCAGCGGCAGCAGGACCTGCGCCAGCTCTCGCAGCTGGTAGGCATCCATGTCATCCAGACTGAAAACAACGGCATCACCGTTCAGACCTCAAGCGGCGCGCTGCTCGTTGCCAAGGACCAGTCTTTCGCTCTGAAAACCGGCAACGTGGCTGGGCTAACGCACTTCTATGACGCAACCGGAGCCGATATTACCGCGCAGCTTGCCAGCGGTGGCGGACAGCTCGGCGGTATGCTGACGGCGCGGGACAACGATATCCCGCAGGTCCAGGGCGCCATCGACACGCTCGCCTACTCGATCGCTACGAGCTTGAACACGCAGAATACCGCCGGCTCCGACCTGAATGGTGTTCCAGGGGGTGCCATGTTCGGGGGCGTTTCCACGGTGGCCGGTTCGGCTAAGAGCATCAATCTGCTGCTCACCAGCCCTGCGACCGTGGCCGCAGCGGGAGCGGGGCTTGGACCGGCAGACAACACGAACGCGGTCGCGATGGCAAACCTTGCGACCAGCAGCATCGTGAGCGGGACGACGGCCTCCAACTACTACTCGAACTTTGTCTCCACGCTCGGCAGTCTCGTCGCACAGGTCTCGACGGAGAACACGGCGCAGCAGTCCTCGGTCACGCAGTTGACCAGCCAGCGCAATGCGCTTTCGCAGGTAAACCTGAACGAGGAGGCAGTCGCGCTCGAAGACTACCAACGCAGCTACGAGGCAGCCTCGAAGATCTTCACCATCCTCGACTCGATCATGGCAACAGCCCTCAACCTGGGTCTGGGTTCCACGGTCAGCTAATTCGATAAGAAGCGGAGAACTCTTTCATGCGCGTAGATCCGAATTACCTGTCTGGCGTGGCATCCGCCCTGGACCAGACCACCGTGACAGAGGCGAACCTGACGCAGCAGATCACGACCGGCTCCAGTGTTAATCAGTTGAGTGATAACCCAGCAGCGGCCGGGCAGGACGTGCTGCTGACGGCAGCCATCAACACCGACACGGTCTTTCAGAAGACGGCGAGCTCGACCGTGAGCATGTTGCAGGTCAGCGATTCGGCGCTGGCCAGCGTAGTCAGCCAGCTTACGACCGCGCTGTCGCTCGCAACCGAAGGCAATAACGGAACGCTGAACGCAAACAATCGACAATCGATTGCGACGCAGCTCACCGGCATCCGCGACGAGGTGCTGTCGCTTGCAAACACCACCTATCTTGGCCGGTACGTCTTCGGCGGCAGTCAGAGCAGCAGTGCGCCGTTCACGCTTGACACGAGCACGACACCGGCGACGGTTACCTATAATGGCGATGGCAATGTGAGCTATCTCTCTACTCCTAGCGGACAGAAGATTCAGCTGAACCTGCCCGGCGACGGCGTGTTCACCGCAAGCGGCGCAAACGTGCTGGGCTCCTTGAACCAGCTGATCGCAGATTTCGCCAGCGGGACCTCGGGCGCGCCGGACATGACCGCACTGAGTGCGGCACTGGCGCAGGTGGCCAAGCAGCGCGTCATTATCGACAACTCGATCACGCGCGTACAGTCGGCCTCGAGCTACGCGCAGAATGAGTCTGCTCAGCTTACCGCCGAGCAGACGACGCTGCTGCAGGCCGACATCGCGCAGATTTCAGTCAGGCTGAGCGCGGCGCAATCGCAGCAGACCGCGCTGGCACAAATACTGGCGAACCTCGGCAAGGGCAGCCTCTTCGACAAGCTGTAGCTTTTGAGCCTGTACTTTCGGCCAGGGCGGCATCAGCGCTTTCAAGGAACGCGTTGATGCGCCGTCTCGATAGCCTTGCCATAGATCTCGATGAGCTGAGCAAAATTTGCCTCGGGCCGGTAGCGCGCCTCGTACTCGCAGCGCGCGCCATGGCTCAAACGCTCTGCCAGTGCCTTGTCTCTTGCCAGCCTTGCTACCGCCTCGCGCAGAGAGTCCGCAGATCCGGTTATGGCGTGCAGCCCGGTGGCGCCGTCCACAACCAGCGAGGCAAGTGAGCCGATGTTGGACGCAACGATGGGCAGGCTCGCGGCATAAGCCTCTGCCACCACCATCGGCAGCCCCTCGTACCAGAGAGAGGGCAGCAGCAGCACGCTCGCCTGCCGCATCTTCCGCTGCAAATCCGCCGCACTGAGCCCGCCAACATAGGTCAGCAGTCCTCTATCCTGCGCCTCCTCTACCTCGGCCGACAGCGGTCCTGTGCCCGCCACTACAAGGGGCAGAGCGAGTCCAGCGCGTGCGGCCTCCAGCAATACTCCTATGCCTTTCTCAGGGGACAGTCTTCCTGCATAAAGAGCAAAGCCGCGATCTTGTTTTGTCCGGCTCAGACCTATGTCAGGCAGGACAGGGTCGGCAGTCGCATTTGGCTTGACGGAAATTCGCTCTGGAGGAAGCGCGCCACTGGAAGCAAAAAGCTCGCGCGAAAACTCCGTGAGTGCAATGTAGCGGTGAACGCGATGCCGCCACGCACCGCGTATGCGATTGACGCCGAGCATGACTGCCACCGCCGCACTGCCTGCGCGACTGCCCCGGTAGCATCCGTGCTGCACGGCGGGCCAGGGCACGGCCCGGCCCACGCAATCTTCGCAGACATGATTATCGCGGAAGAGCGTTGCACTTGGGCAGAGCAGGCGATAGTTGTGCAGCGTCTGCACGACGGCGGCACCGGACGAACCAGCCGCGTCGTAGGCCGAAGGCGTGATCCGCGGGAAAAAGTTGTGTACGTGGACCACATCCGGCCGGAAGCGCTCTGCTTGTGCTTCCAGCCGTTTGCGCATAGACCAGGAATAGGCGACCTCGGCGGCAGTTCGCAGCTTCGCACCCACGCCGCAAATCGCATCGTTGTCCGCCAGGAAGCTCTCCACCTCGACGCCGCCCTGGCTGAGGATCGCGCTTTCCTGGGCTACCACGGCGTCCTCGCCACCGGCAATCTGATAGCGATTGTGAACCAGCAGGACCCGCAATTCATTCGCTCCCGCGTCTTGGTGTCTGGCACGACCGACGCTGGTTCGATGTCTGCTGTCCCTTGCTGGATGTTTTTACCGCTGCGAGTCTAGTGCCTGTGGCGTCTAAAGAAGGCATTGTTGATGTCTGGCCAGAACTCTTTGAAGATCAACGTCGTCGCGTCAAGAGAGACACTGGTTGCCCATCGCTGCCCGATCTTGCTCCAGGTGCGTTCGCTGCTCGGATAGTAGAAAGCGGAGATGGCGGAGGCGGCACCCGAGCCAACGATCTCGGACGTATTGAAAGTCTCGTGGCCGGAGTCGGTCCGGGTGATCAAGATCCTCGACATGGCATAACCGGCGCGTTTAAGTTTGCTGCCATGCTCGAGCGTATAGTAGCGCGTGTCATGATGGAGCACTGACGGAAAAATGAACTCGACCACGTAGTTCTCGCTCACCTGGTCGGCAAGGGTATGCCAGTAATACCGGCCGTAACCTACCGCTCCGTGGCCGAACTGCGGGTAGGAGTTCTGCGCCTGCGCTACGCCGGACAGTAGTCCTACGAATATGAAGTCCGAGTAGTCGAAGGTGTCCTGGCTGGTGGTGACGAACTTCTCCTTCACGGTCTGAGGAGGTAGTTTTTCGTCCACGGAGACGGAGCGAAAGTTCGGAATAATGCCAAGGATGCGCTTGGTCTGTTGACCGGCATCAGTGTCAGCGGGGACAACCTGCCCGGCAGTTGCGGCCTGTTGCTTTTCCCCCTCGTTGCCCTGCTGTGCAAGCACCGCGCTTGGAGCAGAGGGTAGGGTGTCATCCTCGGCGCGCGCGACAAACGGGGCAAACACCAGCAGTCCGGTCAACGCGGTCAACCTGCAGAACTTGAGCATAAAAATTTAGACGCGAATTAGCTGCTTTCGATTCACGCTGCCGGGCTTGCCACTCGCTGCCATGAAGCAATGGTGACCAGAAAGCCAGTATGCGGGCAGACCGCGTGTCCCAAAAATATGCTTGCTCAAGTTCAAGGGCAGAGAGATGACGAAGAAAACACGACCCGCAGTCGTACAAAGTCAGGCACGCTTCCAGTCGAAGAACGCACGCCAGGCAAAGCCAGTGAAGGTCGCGGGAGATGACAGGGCTTCCCGTTTCGGTGAATCAACGAGGCGAAGCAGACCGCGGGTGAAGCAAACGAGTCCACAGCCTCCAGGCAGCCGCCTCAAAGCTTCACCTCACCTCACACGCAGATTCAATACTCAGTAATTCTCAAGGAGAGAAACGCCCCTCCGGCGGCTCGCGAGTTTGACCCTCACCATGCAGGTTGTTAATATCAAGTTGCGGGGTGGAGCAGTCCGGTAGCTCGTTGGGCTCATAACCCAAAGGTCGCAGGTTCAAATCCTGCCCCCGCAACCAATTAAATCAATAACTTACATATTTAGCGATGTGATTGCAAGGGCACAACAAGGGCACAACAAGGGTCCAGAACGCCAAATCTTTTTTGACTACCAAGCCAGGCAGGTTTGCAGCACCTCGTTGCAGTGTCTTTATTCCCGTTGCCGAGATAGTTTTCGACGTGGTATTCCATCGGATCACGAGCCGGCGGAAGTTATGCATCCAGGCAAACAGCCGTTCCACCTCCCAGCGCCGATAGCGTCTTATTCGCGCCCGTGCTGAGTTAGGCGTTTGCGCCCGTGCCCGTTGGCGCGATCATCTCGATGCCGTCCCCCTTTTCCCGCTTTGGTCGAGGCCGTCGGAGTCGCACGAA
>CAYQYM010000033.1:0-12491 GCA_964421715.1 uncultured Acidipila sp. | reverse complement strand
GCCCTGGACCGCAGCAGGGGACCGAGAATTTCGCGGACGGCCCATCGCGGCAGACCACGCAGCAGCGGCACCGTGGGCGCCCCCAGCAGCAGCAGCGGCGGTGCCACGGACATGAAGACCAGGTGCTGGCTCATGTGCATGAAGAGCAGCAGGTCGTCCATCGTGTCCAGTGGGGAAGCGAGGGCCAGAAGCAGCGAGACGAGCCCCAGCAGGAAGCACCACAACCGCCAGTCCGGGAAGAGCGCCGGACGCGTTCGGCGAATCTTTCGAAATCCGCGCACATACACCAGCGCGGTGACGGCGAGGGCCGCGGTGGGCAGCAGCGGCGTGTCCCATAGAGGCGGGCTCAGCTCGGCGGCCTCATACAGCATGGTTCCGGCTCTCCTCGACATTCAGCGCCATCGGATCTCAAGTCTCGCGGCCACGCACCCTCAAGGTTCCTGTCGCAGGCTCAAGGATGCTCCGGGGCGGAAGCAGGCTTCTCCATCTCCTGCTGCTGGGTAAAGGGGTGGGCCGAGTCGCGCGCCGGGAACTGTCCATCCGGGCGCAGCGTGCACAGGAAGCCCACCAGTGCAGTGACCTGCGGCGGAGAGAGGGCCTTGCCGTAGGCGGGCATGTTGCCGCCTCCCTGCAGTACCTGGCGAATCATCTCGTCTTCCGTCAGGCGGGTTGCGATGCTGTCGAGCGCCGGCCCGCGCTGTCCACCGAGTCCGCCCACGGAGTGGCAGTTGCGGCATTGCTTGGCCTGGAAAACCAGTGCGCCCTGCCGCTCGAGTGGCGTCTCGGCATGCACCAGGCGCTCGGGTATCGGGTCGCCGCTCCAGGCGTCCATCACCGGGCTCCAGGGCTCGTAGGTGCCAAGGTGCGTGAGAATGCCCCAGGAGACAGCCAGGATGACGACCAGCAGCACCGCCACGGGACGGCGATGCCAGCTTTTTTCTCCCTCGCCAGCGTAAAAGGGGAGACCGACCAGCACCGCTACCGCCACGATAGGCGCAATCAGGATGAACGGCGTCTCCATGGAGGTAGGCAGGTAGGAGAGCACCGAGTAAATCCAGAGAAAGAAGAAATCTGGCTTGGGGGCGGTCTGGATGATGGTCGGGTCAGGCTTGCCGGTAGGTCCGTAAGGCCCAAGCACCGCGGCGCAGATGGCCACCGCTGCAAGAATGCCGGCCGAGAACCAGAGGTCTTTCCAGAGCGCATCCGGAACAAAGGGAATGCCGTGCTTGTGCGCGAGCTCGTCGTAGTCCCTGGTGTAGGTCTCCTTGCGGACGATGTAGCCCGGCTTTGGCCATTCGTTGATGCCAAGCGTCAGCACCAGCCAGACATGGCCCGCGGTGAAGGCCAGCAGTATGCCGGGGATGACGAAGACATGCAGCGCGAAGAAGCGTGAGAGTGTGGCCCCGGCGATCGTGGGGCCGCCCAGCAGCAGATGCACCAGTGGCGCGCCGATGAGCGGGATCCGGCTCGTGATGGAGGCGCCGATGCCCAGTCCCCAGTAAGCATCCTGGTCAAAGCGAAGCACCTGTCCGGTAAAGGCCATGCCTAGCGTCATGAAGAGCAGAAAGACGCCCAGCAGCCAGGTGAGCTCGCGCGGAAACTTGTAGGCGCCGAAGAGAAACACCTGTGCCATGTGAATGAGCACGATGGCGACCATGAAGTTGGAGCCCCAGCCATGCATGGCGCGCAGGAACCAGCCCAGCGCCAGGTGATGATTGAGCTGGTCGAGGCTCTGCCACGCTTCAGCCGCGGAGGGCACATAGACAATGGCCAGCAGAATGCCGGTGACGATCTGCAGGAGCAGCAGCGTGACTGCCGCCGAGCCGAAGACATACCACCAGCTCGCCGTGTTCTTCGGCACCGGATGCAGCGCGGCCGACTTGATGGGCCCTTCGAGCTGCAGGCGGCGATTGAGCCAGTGGTAGACGGTCTTTCCGGCGTTCTCCGTTTTCTTTATCAGCCCTGGCATGGTGAACCTCCGCAGGGACCCGCGCCCTGGATGGTGACGAGCCGGGCGTCCGTGGAGAGCGTGGGAAGCTGGCCGGCGTCGATGTGCAGTTCGCCATTGTCGACCTTGTACTGGTACTCGAAGAGTCCCCGCTCCGGCGGCCCGGAGGCGCGGCTTCCATCGGCGTAGTAGACGCCGCCGTGACAGGGACACATGAACAGCTCCGATTGCGGAAACCAGCGCACCGGGCAGTCCAGGTGCGCGCAGTTGATGGCAAAGACCTGGAACTTGTTCCCGGTCATGTGACGCACCCAGCAGGGCGTGTCGGCGGTCACGCCGTCCTGCGGCTTTTTGAATGGATTGGTGAATGTGGCCAGGCGCGTCTGCCCGGCAGGGAACTGATCTAGCTTGCCGAGCGAAATCCAGCGATTGTAGGAATCCTTACCCCGCCGCACCGGCGAGAGCAGGTATTCCACCACAGGCACGGCAATGGCCAGCGCTACCATGCCGTTCAATGCAATGCCGATCGTCAACAGCAATGACCGGCGGGATATCTTATCGCTCATTCCTTTTGCTCTCCTAAATGGCTGCCCGGTCCGGGCGGCTGCAGCTTCGGGTTCGGCTGCTGGCCATAGGACTGGCCTGGCGCCGGGTTGCGAACGCTCAGCAGGTAGGTGACTGTGTCGGAGACGTCAGTGTCCGTCATTGGGTGGCCTGGCACATCGTTGCGCCAGTCTGGCTGGCCAAGGTCCGGACGCCCGGCAAGGATGATGGTGCGCAGCGACTGGCCATTGATCAGCGCAAGAAAGCTGCCATCAAAGAGAGTGCCAGCCGGGCCGGGATGCGCATAATCCGCCCCGTGGCAGCGCGCGCAATACGTGGCATAGGCCTGCTTGCCGCGTCCGGGGTCTCCCGGTTGGGTCTCCGCGTAGGGCGGCGGAGTTGCGCCTCCAAGCGCATCGGGCCTGCTCCACTTCTCGAAGATGCCCTTGGCGAGGATGTCTACCTGCTGGTCGGTCAGCAGTCCGCCGGCGGAGCGTGCAAAGGCCGGCATCAGCGTCGGAGGCTCACCGTTGGCGATTGTGCTGCGTAAGGCGTTCCTATCCACAATGGCCAGGTAGACGGGATTCGCCATTGGGATGGCCGGACCGCCGAGGCCGCTTGCGCCGTGGCAGGCGGAGCAGTTCTGCGAGTAGAGCCGCGAGAAGTCGGTTATCTCGGCCGGGCTTATGCCCTCCGAGCCCGGATGCGGCGCGATACTCCGCTTGCTGTGGCATCCGGACAGGAGCGCGACTGCGGCAGCGAGCAGCGCGATGGAGGCTGGTCTGGCGTGCCCGCCCATTAGTGCCTGCCTCCATCACCATCGCCGTGCAGACCGGGAGACTCAAGTCCAAGGCGCACTGCAAACGGAATGCGCTGGCCGGTGCGGATCTTCTCCTGCCGCGCCACGACCAGGCCGGCCACCAGGCCGAAGGTAATCTGCGAGACCAGAAACCATCCCCACTGGATGCGATCGTCAAAGACCGGATTGACCACGCCCATGGTTGCGTGCAGCAGGCCAGTCCACAAGATGGGCGCGAGCAGCCCGCCCAGCAGCACGGGCCGGTGCGGCAGCATGGGCAGCATGGCACCGTAGAGCAGCCCGATGAGCAGACTGGTGACGACGTGGATGATGCTGGCCGCGACCAGCCCCTGCCAATGGAAGGCGGCGATGTTGGCTGTGCTCGTATCGGTCCAGTTGGCAATGCCGGCGCCGCCCAGCAGGTTCACCGGATACCAGATACTGTGTACGGCAATGAGTCCGTAGATGAGCGCCGGAAAGATCATCGCGATGCCGCCGGCGATGCCGCCCTTAATGCCAGAGCTGATCGGATAGCTCTCGATGGGGATCGCGGCGCGGACGCGCTCATCCCCTGCCTGGAGGCGCGCGACGCGGCTGCGCCTGCTGTGTACCGTTACCGTCTCGGTCACCACCGGCAGGTGCTCTACCTGCTCTACCGGAAGCACATCCCGGAACCAGCCCACGCAGCCGATCAGCATAAGCGCGACGCCCAGGATGCCGATGACAGGACTGGTGACGACGCCTGCGGCCAGCAGCGTGACGCCCAGTGCAAGCACCACAGGCCACGCGGTGGGTTTTGGCAGGTGAACGGTGCTGCCGTGCTCGCTCCCATGCCTTACGATCCGGGCCGGTTGTTCCATGCCTTTCTGTCCCCCTCCTCGTGCTAGCGTCCGATGATGTAAACCACCGTGAAAACCACCACCCACACCGCGTCGACGAAGTGCCAATAGAGCGCAAGCACCTGGATGCGCTCGGCGTGGTGCTGCCGTACATGCCCCAGCAGGGCGAAGGCAAGCACCAGCAGCAGCATCAGCAGCCCCACGGTCACATGCAGGGCATGCAGCCCGACGAGTGAGTAGAAGGTGGTTCCGAACAGGTTCGTGCGAATCGTGAGCCCGTAGTGATAGATCAGTTTGTGCCACTCCATGGCTGTGCCTGCCAGGAAGATGGCGCCGAGCGCGATGGTCGCCGCCCAGAACAGGGTGAAACGCCGGAGACGTCCGTGCTCGATGGCGTGCTCGGAGAGCCAGATCGTCAGGCTGGAGCTCAACAGGCAAAGGGTGTTGAAGACCGGCAGTTCAAGTACCTGGCGCGGCTGCGGGCCATAGAGGCTTTTGCCGATGTAGAAGACATAGGACACCACGAAGATGGTAAAGATGGCGCTCTCGCCGACGATCAGCGAGAACATGCCGATCCGTCCCCGGGACGGCATCACCCATGGCTCGGACGTGTGTGCTCCAGCCTCTGCTGGAATCGGTAGCGTGCTCATGCCTGTCCTTTGCGTCTACTCATACTGCGCATCCGGATCTTCCGGATGCTTCAGGTCCCACAGCGGGCGACGGCTTTTCACCACCGGCTCCTCGGCAAAGTTGTAGTCCGGCGGCGGCGAGCCTGTGGCCCACTCGAGCGTCCATGCATCCCAGGGGTCGCTGCCCGCAACGCGGCCGTGCAGGTAGGACCAGACCAGGTTATAGACGAAGATCAGCACTGCCACCGCCTGCACCGCGGCTCCGATGCTGACGATAAAGTTCCAGAACTGCCAGCCGCGGTCCGGCATGTAGGTGTAGATATGGCGTGGCATACCCTCGATGCCAGGGATGTGCATGATGTCGAAGGTGAGATGGAAACCGAGCAGGAACAGCCAGAAGTGCCACTTGCCGAGGCGCTCGTTCAGCATGCGGCCGGTCGCCTTGGGATACCAGTAGTAGATTCCGGCAAAGATGCAGAAGAGGATAGCGCCGACCAGCACGTAGTGGAAGTGCGCGATCACAAAGTAGGAGTTGTGCAGCTGCCAGTCCCAGGGCGCAATGGAGAGCATGATGCCGGTCAGCCCGGCGCAGAGAAACTGGAACAGGAAGGCGGTGCAGAAGAGCATGGGTGTCGCAAACCAGATCTTGCCCCCCCACATCGTCGCCAGCCAGTTGAAGATCTTCATACCCGTAGGTATGCCGACCAGCATGGTGGAGAGCACGAAGAAGGCATTCGATGCCGAGTTCATGCCTACCGTGAACATGTGGTGGGCCCACACCCCAAGGCTGACGAAGGCGATGCCGACCGAGGCCGCGACCATGGCCGGGTAACCAAAGATGGCCTTTCTGGAAAAGGTGGGAATCACCTCGTTTGCGATGGCAAAGGCCGGCAGCACGAGCACGTAGACCTCCGGGTGGCCGAAGATCCAGAAGAAGTGAATCCACACCAGCGCCGAACCGCCAGCCTGCGTGTCAAAAAAGTGCCCGCCGAGGTAGCGGTCGATGAGCAGCATGGCCTGCGCCGCAGTCAGTGGCGTGATGGTGACCAGCGTCAGCCCGGAGACCACGAGGCTTAGCCATACAAACAGCGGCAGCCGCATCATCGTCATGCCCCTGCAGCGCATGGAGATCGTGGTGGCGACGATGTTGATGGCCGTGCCGAGAGTGCCGAAGCCGGTCACCAGCAGGGCCAGCGCCCAGTAATCAGTGGAATGCCCGTGCGAGAATGCAGACTCCGTCAGCGGTGCGTAGGCGAACCACGCGATGTCGGGAGCGGTGCCATCGGCGTAAAGACCGTTGCCGCCGATGAAGCTGTAGTAGAGCAGCAGGCCGCCGAAGGCCGTCAGCCAGAAACTGAAGGCGTTCAGCCGGGGAAAGGCCATGTCGCGCGCGCCGATCATGAGCGGCACCAGGTAATTCATGAAGCCGAAGAGAATCGGCATTCCCACCAGGAAGACCATCGTCGTGCCGTGCATCGTAAACATGCGGTTGTAGACCTGCGGCGAAACGAAGTCGTTGAGCGGCTTGATGAGCTGTATGCGGATGGTCAGCGCCTCCACACCCGCCACCAGCATCATGACCAGCGCATAAACGATGTACAGAAGGCCGAGCCTCTTGTGGTCCACGGTGACCACCCAGCCATGCAGCCACTCAAGAAAGGTTTCGCGCGCAGCGTGCTCCGGCGTCAGGTCCAAAACTCCGTGCGCGTCGCCGGCGGCACCGTGCGGCGGCAGGGGCAGGGTGGAATCGGCCATCTTCGCGGCTCCTCTCGTTACTTGAGCGTAGTCAGGTAGGCGACGAGCTGGTCGAGCTGCTCATCGGTCAGGTGCATGGCCGGCATTTGTGAGCCGGGCTTGAAGCTGTCCGGGTCCTTGACCCAAAGCCGCAGGTTCTCCACTGTGTTGACGGCAGCACCGGCGGCAATCGTGTGCCGCGACATCAGGTGCGTCAGGTCCGGACCGAACCGGCCCCTGGCTACCGTGCCCTGCACCGCATGGCAGTTGATGCAGGCCTGCGTATAAAAGATGTGGCGTCCCTCGGAAACCTTCGGGTCTTCCCCGGCCGCGTCCGGCGCTGCCTTCTGCTGCTCCTGCCTTATCCAGGCGGCAAACTGCTCGGGCGTGTCCACATAAACGCTGAGCAGCATCTTGGCATGCTCCACTCCGCAGAATTGCCCGCACTGCCCCTTGTAGACGCCCGGGTGCCTGGGGTCAATCCACATGCGGTTTACGTGGTTGGGAATCACGTCGGTCTTGCCGGCAAGCTGCGGCACCCAGTAGCTGTGCACCACATCGGCCGAGAGCAGCGTGAGGAAGGTGGGCCGCGGCATCTGATCGGTGCTGAGCGGAACGTGCAGCTCATTCGCGGTGACGATGCCGAGCTTCGGATAGCGGTACTCCCACCAGTACTGGTGGCCGATTACGGTGACATCGAGCGCGGCCTTCGGCAGCTTCGCATCCTGAATGGCAAAGATCATGCGGGCGGTGGTGAGAAACAGCACAACCACGATCAGGATAGGAATGACGGTCCAGGCCAGCTCGACCTGGTTGGAGCCATAAATCTGCGCGGGCTCCGTATCGTCGTGGGGATCGCGCCGGCGATAGCGTACGACGACGTAAGTCAGCAGGCCGGCGACGGTGACGAATATCCCGCCCGTGACGGAAAGCGCGAACAGCGCAAGGTGGTAGATGGAGTCGGCCGGAGTCGAAGCCGGGGAAAACATCGAGGGCGTCTTTTGAGGGCCCTCCGCGAAACAGGCACGCGCGCCGAGAAGCACGGCGACGCCCAGCAGGGGCAGGCGCTTACGCAGAACGGGCGCACCCGTCGCCTTAAGACGTGTGCGGAGTTGGTGGCAGTGCCGGGCGAACATCCATCTCCTGTTTCCCGCGCGGAGTCAGGGACTTCGTGCGCGTGATCAGAAAAAAGGTGAAGCTTTTCGCGCTGCGAAGTTCAGCGGCGCGTCTTTGCGTTCCCGTTGTTTAGGCAGCCAGAGCCCATCGAGTCCGACGGGGCGTACCTGGCAGGATTCGGTCACGTCCTGCATTGGTAGGAGTCGAAGCTGTCAGCCAGCGTTGCTCGACTGTCGTTTCTACCAGCGCCACCCTGTTCATTATATCGTGAGGCGATAGAACCGCGGCCGCATGCTGCCTATTCGCGCCGCCGCCTCAAGTCCCGCCGCCCGTCAACCGATAACCTCCACGTGGACGAGCTAACACGAGAGTTCCTGATCGAGAGCCAGGAAGGTCTGGACCGCATGGAGCGGTGCCTCACGGAACTTGAGGAGCGCCCCGGCGATCGCGAGCTGCTCGCCGATATCTTTCGTTCCGTGCATACCATCAAGGGCACGACCGGGTTCCTTGGCTTTGGCCGGCTGGAGCGGCTAGCCCACGCGGGGGAGAACCTGCTTGGGCTGCTCCGGGACGGCAGGCTGAAGGCCAGCGCCGAGATCATCAGCGGACTGCTGGCACTGCTCGACGGGCTGCGCAGCATCCTCGGCCGGATCGAGGCTGAGGGCAGTGAAGGTTCCGGCGCCGATGACGTGATGATCGAGCACCTGGTTGCACTGCAGTCTCCGGCCACGGCGGAGGTGCGCGCCGATGGTTCTGCCGTTCCTGCGGCCGAGGTTCCGCTGTCCCCGCCCGCGCCGCTCGCCACCGTGCTCCTTGCGGCGGCTTCGGCCAGCGGTGCCGTGTCGGGTCACGCGTCGGGTGCCGCATCCGAGCCTTCCGCATCCCGCACCGGTATCCAGAATGCGACCGAGTCCACGCTGCGCGTCGATGTCGACCTGTTGAATCGAATGATGAACCTGGTCGGCGAACTGGTGCTGACACGCAACCAGATTCTGCAGGCCACCACGTCGGATGCCGGCATGACGCTGCTCTCGCGCCGCCTGGACATGGTGACCGCCGACCTGCGCGAGGCAGTGATGAAGGCGCGCATGCAGCCGGTCAGTTACGTCTTCGCCAAGTTTCCCCGCCTGGTGCGCGACCTGGCCCAGGCGCTCGGCAAGCGCGTCCGTCTGGAGATGGAGGGCCAGGAGACGGAGCTGGACAAGAGCTTGCTCGAGGCCATCAAGGATCCGCTCACCCACTCGGTGCGCAACGCCGTCGACCACGGCATTGAGCGCCCGGAGGCGAGGCAGGCCGCCGGCAAGGATCCCGAAGGAAGGCTGCTGCTGCGCGCCTCCCAGCAGGGCAGCCACGTGCTCGTGGAGGTGGTCGATGACGGCGGCGGCATCCGCGCCGGGCGCATCCGCGACAAGGCTATCGAGCGCAGGCTGATTACGCGGGAGAAGGCCGACCAGCTCACCGAGCGCGAGCTGATGCAGCTTATCTTCCTGCCGGGCTTTTCGACAGCCGAGGCGATCACCAACGTCTCCGGGCGGGGCGTCGGCATGGACGTGGTGCGGACCAACGTCGAGAAAATCGGCGGCAAGGTGGAGATCGACAGCAAGCCGGGCCAGGGCACGACGCTGCGCCTGCGCATTCCGCTTACCCTCGCCATCGTTCCGGCCCTGATCGTTCGCAGCCGCCTGTCGCTTGATCTTGCGGGCCGGCCGGCTGGGGCCGCCGCCCGGGAACAGAGCTTTGCACTGCCCCAGGGCGTGCTCGGTGAGCTTGTGCACCTGACGCCGGAGGAGGCGCGCAGCCAGGTGGAATGGATTGGCGACGCGCCGCTTTACCGCCTGCGCGGACGACTGCTGCCGCTGGTCTTCCTCGACCGGCTTCTGGGCTGCGCGGAAGCAGGGCACACCTGCCTGCTGCACGACCTCTATATCGCGGTGCTGTCGGTCGATGGGCGCCACTATGGGCTGGTGGTGGACGGGCTGGCAGACCCGGAGGAGATCGTTGTCAAGCCACTCTCGGGCGTGCTGAAGCGCATCGGCCTGTTCTCTGGCGCAACCGTGCTGGGCAACGGCGAGATGGCACTCATCCTCGACCCGAGCGCGGTGGCGGCACGGGCCGGCATCCGCGCCGGCATTGAACAGGAGGCTGCCTCGGCGTCTGCAGCCGAGCAGGCCAGGGGTGGGGCCGAGTATCTGCTGGTCGAGACCGGAGCGGGCCCGGCCGCGCTGCCGCTCTCCGACGTGCTGCGCATCGAGCGCATGCCGCTGTCCCGCATCGAGAGCCTGGGCGGCACGCCTGTGCTGCAGTTTGAGGGGAAGCTCCTGCCGGTGGACGATGCGGCGGGGCTGCTGGCCGCGCACCCGGAAGCGACGACGGCCAGCGATCCGAGGGTGAAAGAGATGGCGATCACGCAAGCGGCGACGAAAGAGGAGACGATCAAAGAGGCCACCATCGTGGTCTGCCGCGATGGCCTGCGCCATGTTGGCGTAGCCGTGGCCCAGGTGCTCGACGTCGTCGCAGGCGCCGCGCTTGAGACCGCGGGCACCGGCGCACTGGCTGCAGGCGTCACCCTGTTGCGCGACCGCGTGACCCGTGTGGTGGACCTCACGCGCGTGCCCGGGTTGCCCGCGGAGGTTGTGGTGCAGGAGTCAGAGCTGCTGGAGCTAAGTCTCTGAAGCCAGACCCTGCGGGAACAGGGCAGGGCCGGGCGCAGCCGGGCAGTGGAGGAGAGAGCGAGTTGGAAGGTTTGAGAGTGCAGAGCGAGAGGAGAGCGGGCCTGGAGGTCTGCTCGGTGTGGGCCGGAGGCCGCCAGTTTGGCGTACCTATTCGGCACGTAATCGAGATCCTGGGACGGCAGGTGACGCGGCCCGTGCCGCTGGCGCCGGACTTCATCGGCGGCCGGCTGCACTACCGGTGCGAGGTGCTGACAACCGTATCCCTGCGGCGGCTGCTGAACATGCCGGCGCAGGACGGCACAGAAGACATCCTGGTATTTGAGGGTGCGAGCGGCTACTACGGCCTGCTGGTGGACGCGGTCGGGGAGGTGCTGACGGCGGAGGAGGAGAGCCTGGAGGGCAATCCCGCGACGCTCGGCGACCGCGAGCAGCAGCTCTTTACAGGCACCTGCAGGCTCGGCTCCGGGCTGATGGTAATGCTCGACCCCGAGCGTCTGGACCCAGAGCGGCTGCAGGAGGAGACGCGGGAGACTTTGCGCGCCGGGGCTGCATCGCCGTCGAATGCGGAGTTGCCACCAGGCACAAGCCCGGTTGACTTCAGAGACGGAGGAAGATCATGACACGCGCGCTGATTGTTGATGACTCCCGCTTCACCCGCGATTACCTCGCCGCCCTGCTCGAAGAGCAGGGCATTGCCTGTGTGCTGACGGAAAACGGCGAGCAGGCGCTGGCCGCGGTGGCCACGGCCGGCCCGTTTGACCTGGCGCTGGTGGACTGGAACATGCCTGTGCTGGGTGGTCTTGCGTTTGTGGAGCGCGTGCGCGCCGGGCATCTGGCGGACGCGATGAAGATCGTGATGGTGACAACCGAGGCCGAGCATGCCTTTATCGAGGCGGCGCTGGCCGCAGGAGCGGACGAGTACCTGATGAAGCCTTTCGACGAAGCCGCGCTGATGGGCAAGCTTGAGCTGATTGGCGCCGTGGAGGGCTGAGCCGTGCCGATACGGGTGCTGGTGGTCGATGACTCGCTCGTGATGCGGAGCCTGCTGCGGATGGTGCTGGCTGCAGAGCCTGGCATTGAGCTTGCAGGCATGGCGTCGGACGGGGTAGAGGCGCTTGCGGCTATCGCGCGCACGCCGCCGGACCTGGTCCTGCTCGACATCGAGATGCCGCGATGCAACGGGCTGGAGGTGCTGGCGCGGCTGCGCGAAGAGAGGCGGTTGCAGCCCGGCGGACTGAAGGTCATCATGTGCAGCACGCTTACGCGGCGCGGTGCCGCCGTTACGCTTGAGGCGCTGGCCGCGGGTGCCGCGGACTACGTGACCAAGCCGGGCGGACAGACCGGCCCCGCCGACGCGCTCCGGGCCTTGAGCGGCCAGCTTCTCCCCAAGATCCGCGCCCTCTGCAGCCGCGCGCTCCAGCCCGGCCCGCGTCCTCCTGCACTGGAGAACGGCGCCGCGGGAGTGACGGTGCAATCCGCCGACGCTTCTCGCGACCCGGCATCGGTTCCGGCCGTCGCGCCGAGCCTGGTGGTCATCGGCGTTTCGACCGGTGGCCCGGCGGCGCTTGAGGCCCTACTGCCCGCCTTGCCGATGGATTTCCCGCTGCCGCTGCTCATCGTGCAGCACATGCCCCAGGTCTTCACGCGCCTGCTGGCCGAGCGGCTCGACGGTCTCTCGGCGCTGCGTGTCCGGGAGGCCGAACCCGGCGAGATTCCCAGCCCTGGCACGGCTTACATCGCGCGTGGCGACTGGCACATGGAGCTGTCTCGCGCTGCCTTCGGACGCGGTCTCTCCCTCAGGCTTACGCAGTCGGCACCGGTGGACTACTGCCGGCCCTCGGTGGACCTGCTCTTCCGCTCGGCTGCCGCCGTTGCGGGCCAGGGCGTGCTTGCGGCCGTGCTTACCGGGATGGGCTCTGACGGGCTTGAGGGCTGCCGCGCCGTGCGCGCGGCCGGTGGCACCGTGCTCGCGCAGGACCGGGCCAGCAGCATCGTCTGGGGCATGCCGGGAGTGGTCGCGCAGGCAGGGCTCGCGCATCGTGTGCTGCCGCTGGCTAGCTTCGCGCCGGAGCTGGCGCGCATGGCGGGGCAGCTCCAGCCGCCCCGTGTCCCCTTGAACCTTCGCGGAGCAACGGCCTGATGACTGCCACGGGCCCCCAGCCGACAGACCAGGCAAGCTGCTACGCCTTTCTGCGCCACACCGTCTATGAG
>CAYQYM010000032.1:0-12604 GCA_964421715.1 uncultured Acidipila sp. | reverse complement strand
GCGAACGACCGCACAGCTCGCTGGCCTACAGAACGCCTGCTGAGTTCAGACGCACCCTGGGCTATGGAGATGTGGAAAGCAAAGAACGCTTCCCAAATCTCCACAGCCTCGACTACGACGGCGAGATATACTCGCCCACAAACCTAAACCGAGAAACTCCGGTTATGGCTGGCTGAGAAAAAGGGGGCAGGTCAACTGGTTGTGGTTTTCTGACAGACGAGAGTAGTACCGAGAGATGGCTTGGAGGGTCACTGTAAAGAGGAGATACTGCGGGGATTGCGGGGGCGGTGTCTGGCAACACCGTGGTGGAGATATAGCGGAAGCACGGGATTGGCCAGCAGACGTTCTGTTCCTGGAGGATGTAGTACGCCGACCTGGGTCTGAGCGTGCTGCGAAAGCCTCCCCCAGAGCTAAACCGGCGGGAGGCCATCGACTATGTGTACGCCCTCAGGGGCGCGGAAGACGAAGGCGTCTGCTGGTACCGGCGCATTGGGCTGCTCGGCAGAGAATTCGAAGATGTTCGTAACGCCATGGGTCTCTTCGATGCGCATGGAGCAAATTGCCCCGGAACTGTCCGCCGTGATCTGCAGTGAGGAGACGCGCCTTTCGAGCCCCTTGGGCACGCCTTCCAGTGTGAAGCCGGCCTGGCCGTTTGCTGCTGCATCCTGACGCACGACATGCAACCCGCTGATCTCGCGCGCAAGATGCGTCTGGCCCAGGAGAAAGCGCAGCGGAGATTGCAGATCGCTCAACTGCTTTGCTGGAATGCGCTGCGCCTCGGCTTGTCCCGGCGCATAGAAGTAGGCATTGGGCCCATCCACGACGAGCAGCTTGCCGGCGGGCTCTGTGTAGTCCCAGCGCATGCGGCCGCCGCGTTCTATCAGCAGCGTGCCGCGCTCTACGCGATCCATGCCCATGCCGGCGTAGCGCTGGGTGAAGCC
This sequence comes from uncultured Acidipila sp., assembly GCA_964421715.1. Taxonomy (GTDB): domain Bacteria; phylum Acidobacteriota; class Terriglobia; order Terriglobales; family Acidobacteriaceae; genus CAYQYM01. The sequence continues at coordinate 11,663 of CAYQYM010000032.1, read as the reverse complement.
GACACGGAGCGAGTGAAGGCTGTTGTAGTGGTGGTCGATGCGCGCGGCCAGTGCCGCCGCGTCCGGCCGCTGCGCCTGCGTGCCGGCCGCGACGACCACAACGAGCGCTACTGCAGCGGAACCGTGCAGTTTGTTCCGCCTGCGGGGTCGGCCTTCACCTCACCCTGCTGGTCGATGCAGAAGCCGCGGTGCCCGGTCTTGCCGACGGCCTGGGGCACAGCCGTCGCTTCGTAACCGGTGTAGAGGTCCTGGTTGTTCACCGTCACCTTGGTGCAGTTGACGATGTTAAACGTGTAGCCGCTCTTCTGCCCCGTGGTCAGGTCGCCCTGCAGCAGCTGCGCCTGCGTTGCGCTGGGCGGCGCCGAGCCCGGCGTGCCGCCCAGCGCCTGCAGCGAACAGGCAAACCCATTCGCCGGGTAAAGCGTCTGATACTGAATCTCGGTCTGGTAAATGGTGCGCAGCGACTGTATGGCCGAGGTCTCATTCGCCTGCATGCGCATTCCGGCAAAATTAGGAATCGCAATGAGCATGAGGATGAGCATGATGGAGATAACGATGAGCAGCTCCATCAGGGTGAATCCAGATTCGCGATCGCGCGTATAAGCGGTATCGCGGCGGAGTGCTTCGGCAAGGGTGCGTGCCTGGGTGTGAATCATCCTGTTCCCTGTGTCTTTTCCTGTCCAGAGAGATGCTAAATGAGTTAGACGCATCCGGCCAGCGGTGCGCTCATCGCGGGCGGCCAAGGCCGAGCTCGCCCATGGCCATCTGCAGGTCCTTCCATGCCTCCTTCTTCTGCCGCGGATCGCGCAGCAGAAAGGCCGGGTGATAGGTGACGACGAGCGTGGCGCCGCGAAAGGGGTGAAGGCGCCCGCGCAGCATGGTCAGCGGGGTCCTGGCTCCGAGCAGGTAAGTGGCTGCGGTGGCGCCGAGCGCCACGACAACCTGGGGCCGCACTACGTCAATCTGCTGAAACAGAAAGGGCGAACAGGTGTGCGCTTCTTCCGGCTCTGGAGCGCGGTTTTGCGGCGGCCGGCATTTGACGATATTGGCAACGTAGACCTGCTCCCGCTTAAGTCCCATGGCCGCAATCATGTTGTTGAGCAACTGCCCGGCACGGCCCACGAAAGGCAGTCCCAGGGCGTCCTCATCAGCGCCCGGACCTTCGCCCACGAAAAGAAGCCGGGCGTTCGGGTCGCCATCCCCAAAGACGATCTTGTTGCGCGTGGTCGAGAGCGGACATCGGGTGCAGTCGCCAATCTCGTCGCGAATCATCTGAAGGGCCGCGATCCGGTCGGTAGACGCTACGGGAGCGGATTGCGGAGGTGCGGCAGGAAAGGGGCGGCGTGGTGGAATAGACTGCTCCTCTGCGTATGACTCTGGATCCGTGTGCAAGGCAGGTCCCGGGTGAGCGTCGGCCTCGGATTGTACCGGCGGTGCCTCGGCCTCGGTCACAGCCTGAGCGAAGACCAGACCTTCGGTCGAGCGGCGATAGAGGTCAAAGACCCCGAGGTCGCGCAGGTAGGCAATGCGCGCGGATACCTGCCGCTCCAGCTCTTTGTTGCCCGGGTGCATGGCTACTGCTCGACGCTCAGGCCGGTTTCAGCCACAAGGTACTGCGGGCGGCGCAGCGCCACGATCTCATCAAGAATGCGCCCGGCCAGCTCGCGTTTCTGCATCTCCGGAAGGCCGATCGCCGTGTCGCGCGTGAGAAACGTGACCGCGTTGCGATCTGAATCGAAGCCGATGCCCTCGCGCGAGACATCGTTCAGCACGATGGCATCGACGCCCTTGCGCAGCAGCTTGTCGCGTCCATGGGCAACGGGGTTCTCTGTCTCTGCCGCAAAGCCGACGACGAGGGTGCCGGGGCGGCGAAGCTGCACGACTTCGGCGAGGATGTCTTCTGTAGGCTCGAGCTCGAGCACGAGCGGGCCTACCCGCTTTAGCTTCTGGCCGGCGAGATTGGCGGCGCGGTAGTCCGCCACGGCAGCAGCCTTGATCACGATGGTCGCCTGGTCCAGCCGGGCCAGCACGGCCGAACGCATCTCGGCAGTGGTGACGACCGGCACGAGCTCACACCCGGATGGAGGCTGAAGCGCGGTGGGAGCGGAGACCAGGATGACGCGCGCGCCGCGGCGGGCTGCAGTCTCCGCCAGCGCGTAGCCCATCTTGCCGCTGGAGCGGTTGCCGAGGAAGCGGACCGGATCCACCGGCTCGCGCGTGCCTCCTGCAGTAACGAGGACGGTTTGCCCGGCGAGATCGTTCGTGTGCAGCAGCAGCCCCAGTACCCCGGCGATGATGTCTTCTTCCGCGGCCAGGCGCCCTGCGCCCACCATGCCGCAGGCCAGCTCCCCGCTGGCCGGGGGCACGATGTGCACGCCACGTGCGGTTAGCGTCTCAAGGTTGGCGCGAGTCGCAGGATGATTCCACATATTCACGTTCATCGCGGGTGCGGCAAGCACCGGAGCCGTGGTGGCCAGGTAGAGCGTGCTTAAAAAATCATCTGCGATGCCGTGGGCCATCTTTGCCAGCCTGTTGGCCGTGGCCGGAGCGATCACCAGCGCGTCGGTGGTGATGGCCGCGTCGATATGTTCGATGGCAGACGCCTCGCTCGCACCTGCAGGGTCAGAAGACCAAAGCCCCGTTATCACTTTATGGCCGGTAAGCGCGGCGAAGGTTAGCGGCTGAATGAACCGCGTGGCCGACTCCGTCATGACGACCTGCACATCCAGCGCCTTGCGCTGCAGAGCGCGCACAAGCTCCGCCGCCTTGTACGCGGCGACTCCGCCACAGACGCCAACCGTGACCTTCATAGCGCGATTGTAACGCGCTTTTTACAAGGCGAACTTGGGAATATCCGCACCTGGAATCTCCGGTTTGAGTACCGGGGTTTCATGCCGCACGTAGGCCACCTTGCCGGCAGCGATCTCATCCTGCGCAACGCGGCAGGCCTTGGTCGAGCGGCTGCTGACCATGGGCTGGGAGCCATTCTGCAACTGGCGCGCACGGCGGGCGGCCACAAGCACGTAGCGGAAGTTGCTGTCAAAGTGATTCTCAGGCTGCATGAAATGTCCCTTCAGGGTTGCGATCCAACGGCGGCCTCTGCCAGGCCAAACGCCCGGAGCACCGGCCCCACTCTTGCCGCAGCGTTCTGCTGACGGCAGCTATCCGCTAGTTGAAGCAGCCGCGCTGCGTCCGGTGCGTGGACATCACCCTGACGCCGTATGCGTTCCGCTGCCACGATGGCCGAAAGCTCCTCAACGGCGCGGTCCAGCACATCGTTGACGAGAATATAGCCGTAGTCCCGGTAATTCTCAATCTCTTGTTTCGCCTTGGCCAGGCGGCGGTCGATGACGGCTTCGTCCACGGCACCCTCGGCCCGGCTGCGATTCCTGAGCCGCGTCTGCAGCACCTGCGGGGTGGGCGGCATCACAAAGATGCTGACCGCATCTGGCACCTTGGCGCGCACCTGCGCCGCACCCTGCACGTCGATGTCGAGCAGCAGGTCGCGGCCATGCTCGCGCGCCTCCTCAAGCGCCGTGCGCGAGGTGCCGTAGTAGTTGCCGAAGACCTCGGCGTGCTCCAGAAAATCGTGGTCTGCAATGCGCCGTTCAAATTCTTTCCGCGTGGTGAAGTGGTACTCGCGGCCGTCCTGCTCGGAGCCGCGCGGCTGGCGCGTGGTGGAGGAGATGGAGAACTCAAGATGATCCACCAGCGAGCGCAGTTGATTCACGAGCGTGGATTTGCCCGATCCGGAGGGCGCCGAAATAATGAAAAGAATGCCTGCCAATCTGCCTTCCCGCTGACTGCCTTCTTTTAACTGGTCTTACTCAAGATTCTGCACCTGTTCGCGCGCTTTTTCGATCTCCGATTTCATCTGGAGGCCGAGCGCTGTTACTTTCGGTCCTTCACCGGCGAGCCCGCTGGTCTTGGACAGCAGCGTGTTGGCCTCGCGATTCATCTCCTGCAGCAGAAAATCCAGCTTTTTACCTGCCTCGCCGCCATGGGCCAACAGCTCGCGGAAGTGGGTGATATGCGTCCGCATCCGGACCAGCTCCTCTTCCACATCGCTGCGCTCGGCCAGCATCGCCGCCTCCTGCACCAGCCGCTCGCGGTCGAAAGCACCATCCAGCATCGCCGCAAGGCGCTGGCTGGTTCGCTCGAAAAAGACTTGCTGCAGCCCGCTCCGAAGCCGCTCCGCCTCGGCGGACAGGGCCGCAAGGCGCGTGAGCGCCGCTTCGAGCTCGGCTGCTAACGCCGCACCCTCCTGCGCGCGCATGGTGTTCAACGCGGCAACCGCCTGGTCAAGCTGCGCCAGCACGGTGGGCGCAAGTGCCGCCACGTCTTCCTCACGGCTGCGCGTCTCGGCCGCAAAGACGCCCGGCAGCCGGAAAATGCTGTTCAGATCCGGCTCCGCATTCAGGCCATGCTCTGCTGCCGCCTCCCGGAAGGCCTCGACATAGCTGGCAATCATGGCGGAGTTGTAGCTGGCCGGCTGCGGCTCACCCCGCTCAAGTGTGAGTGTCACGTCCACGTGTCCGCGCACGAGCCGCTCCTTGAGAATGCGCCGCATCTGCATCTCGAGCGCGTCCGTACCGGAGGGCAGACGAAACTGCAGGTCCAGGTAGCGGTGATTCACGCTCTTCAGCGTAAGCGTGAAGTTGAGATGACCGGTGACGCTACCGGCCACCCGGGCGTAACCGGTCATGGAGGAAACAGGCTTGCTCATGCCGGTTCCAGCACCTCGCGAAATTGCAACTGATACAGCCGCTGATAAGTATTGGAGCAGCGCATGAGCTCCTCATGCGTGCCGATGGCCGTAATGCGCCCCTGTTCCAGCACGGCAATGCGCGTGGCCCGCCGGACTGTGGAGAGGCGGTGTGCGATGACGACGACCGTACGGCCCTGCATCAGGTTTGAGAGCGCATCCTGCACCAGCGACTCACTCTCCGTGTCGAGCGCCGAGGTGGCTTCATCCAGAATCAGCACCGGCGCATTCTTGAGGATCGCGCGGGCGATGGCAAGCCTCTGCCGCTCGCCGCCCGAGAGCCGGATGCCTCTCTCCCCGATCACCGTGTCGTAGCCATCCGGCAGCCGAACGATGAAATCATGGGCCAGGGCGGCCCGCGCCGCGCCCTGCACGCGCGCAAGCGGCACGTCCGGCTGGCCATACGCGATGTTGTTGCGCACGCTATCGTTAAAGAGAATCGTCTCCTGGGTAACCTTGCCGATCTGCTCGCGCAGGCTCTTAAGGCTGAGGCCGCGCAGGTCGCGGCCGTCAAAAAGAATGCGGCCGGAGCTGGGGTCCGCAAAGCGCGGGATCAGGTTCACCAGGGTCGACTTCCCTGCACCGCTCGGGCCCACCAGGGCCACTACCTCGCCCCGCGGAATCACCAGGTCGATGTTGTGCAGCACCTCTTTTTCACCTTCATCGTCCTTGTAGGTAAAGCAGACCTGCTCGAAACGAATCTCCTGCTGGAAACCCTTGATATGCTGCGCGCGCGGCCGCTCGACCAGGTCGTCTTCCTGGTCCATGAAGTCGAAGATGGCCGAGGAGGCGCCGAGCGCCTGCTGAAAGTTGTTGTAGAACAGGGCAAACTTGCGGACGGGGTCGTAAAGCTTGAACAGCGCGACGATAAAGGTGAAAAAGGTGCCCTCAGACATTGCACCGTTGCGAATCTGATTGCGGCCAACCAGCAGCAGCAGCGCGATTGCGATGGCACCAATCCAGTCCATGAGCGGCGAGCTGATAGCCTGCGCACGCACCGAGCGCAGGTTGGCACGAAAGAGCGTCCGCGCAGCCTTGCGAAAGCGGAGCAGCTCCCAGAACTCCATGTTGAAGGCTTTAACAATGCGGTTGCCCGTGATCGTCTCATGCAGGATGTTCTGGATCTCGGCGAGCCGGTCCTGGCCCTTGCGCGTGGTCTGGCGCACATCGCGGCCGATGCGCCGCGCCGAACCGATCACGACTGGGACAAACAGCAGCAGGATCCACGCCAGCTTGCCGCCCAGTGCAATCACCACCGCCAGCGTGAAGATCAGCGTGAAGACCTGCTGCAGAAAGTCTGAAAGCACCGAGGACATCGCGTACTGCACCCGCTCGATGTCATTGATGAGCGTGGAGAGCAGGGTGCCGGTGGCGTGGCGCTGGAAGAAGGTGATCGAGCGCCGAAGGATGGCCTCGTAGAGCTCATCGCGCAGATCGGTGATCATGCCGAAACCGGCGTAGTTCACCAGGTAGGTGCCAGCGTAGTCGCAGATGCTTTTGAGCAGCGTCGAGGCGACAAGCGCGAAGGCGACGATGGTCCAGTCGTTGTGAAAATAGCCTGGTACCAGTTGCTGCAGCGTGATGCGATACTGCGTGTGCGGAATCTGGTAAAAGCTGATCGGATGCGGCGCCACGTTGGGGCTGAGCACGTGGTCAAAGATGGGCCGCACCAGCAGCACGCGGAAAGCCTCAAGGAGGCCAACGGCTGCCATGAGCACGACCGAGGAGATGGCCTGCAGCCAATACCGCCGGACATAATAGAGCAGGCGCAGGATGCTGCTCACGGCCGCTCCTGCGTCCTGGGCCGCTCTGCGGTCTCAGGGGTTCCGGCGCAGTGTCGTGAGAGGCTCAGCCCTTGCAAGCCTGTCGTGGTCGCCACTACACAGAAAAAGAAACCCGGGGTCATTGCGCTCATTGTAGGTGAGAACCCGCTCGACGGGCAGCCGACGCGTGCGTCGAGGCTACACTTCCCTCTCGCGGCGTTCTATTTTTATAAACGGCTTTCCCCCCTACAACAGTCTCGAGCACCCGGGTCTGCAGGATCTCCGCCGGTTCAGCCGTGGTCAGGTCACGGTCGAGCACGATGAAATCGGCTACGTAGCCCGGCACGAGCATGCCCTTCCAGGGCTCGGAGAACTCGGCGTAGGCCGAAGCCTGCGTGTAGGCCACCAGCGCCTCGCCTATTGTGAGCTTCTCCTCTGGATGAAAGCTCCTGGTGCCCGACTCGTTCTGGCGCGTGACGGCCGAGTAGACGCCGCGAAACGGCGTGATCGGCTCCACGGGATAGTCCGTGCCGAAGGCGACCGGCACGCCCGCTTTCAGGAAGGAGCGCCAGGCGTAGGCGTAGGGTTCGCGCTCCGGCCCCAGCCGCGTTCCAGCCCAGTTCATGTCCGTAAGCAGGTGGTTCGGCTGCATGGAGGCGATGACGCCGAGTTGCTTGTAGCGCGCGAAGTCACCGGGCGCATCCACCTGGCTGTGCTCGATGCGGAAGCGCGTGTGACGGGCGGCCGGGTCAGCCTGCTCCGCTGCCGCAAACGCGTCCAGCGCCATGTCCACGGCACGGTCGCCGATCGCGTGAAAGCCTATCTGGAAGCCGGCGCGAGCGCGTTCCACCGTCATAGGGATGAGCTGCTGCCGGGTGTAGCGCGGAATGCCGGAGTTGGTCTTGTCATCGGCGTAGGGCGCATTCAGGGCCGCGGTGCGCGAGCCAAGCGAGCCATCCATAAAGCCCTTGAGCATGGTTGTGCGCAGCATGCGGTCGGCTGCCGGGTGGGAGGCTCGCTCCTTGATCAGGACGAGCGGGCTGGCGTCAAAGGACAGCCATTCGCTTACCCGAATCGGCAGTTTACCCTCGTTCTCCATCTGCTCCAGCACCCGGAAGTCCTCCCAGTCGGAGTTGTCCTGCACGCTGGTCACGCCATGCGTGGCGGCATCGGCCATGGCAAGCGCAAGCCCGCGGCGCCGTTCGGCCTCCGTTGGCGGAGGGATATGCGAATCAACCAGCGCACGTGCCGTCTCACGCACGATGCCGGTGGGCTTGCCCGCGCTGTCCAGGTCGATCTTGCCGCCCTGCGGCACCGGGGTGGAGGCGGTGACTCCGGCGGCTGCAAGCGCGGCGGAGTTGGCCACGGCGATGTGCCCGTCCACGCGGCTGAAGATCGCAGGATGCCCGGCGGTCACAGCGTCCAGGTCCTGCCGCGAAGGCAGCCGCGCGCCGGGCCAGAGCGTGTGGTCCCAGCCGCCGCCGGTGAGCCATCGGCCTGGTGCGGCCGTGCGAGCTGCAGCGGCAATGCGCTGCTGGAACTCCTTGAGCGAGCGCGTGCCGGTTAGGTCCACGGAGAGCTTGATGCGGCCAGCCGGCCCCAGGTGCGTGTGCGCATCGTTGAAGCCGGGCATCACGAAGGCACCCACCAGGTCGACGCGTTCCGCCTGCAGGCCCCGGCATCCGCCCTCTGCGGCCTCCTGCGTGCCAGTGGCAGTCACGGTTCCGGCGCGCACCGCAAAGGCGCTGACGCGCTGCGGCGACGCGCTGTCGAGTCCGAGGCCCGTCAGCACCCGGCCGTTGTAGTAGACGGTGCAGGCAGCGCTGGCCTGCGGCGACGCCTGCGTGTCTTGCGAGATGAGGATGGCAGCGCCAAGTATCATGCCGCCTGCGAGAGTTCGGTAGTAATTCACGCAGCCGAGTGTAGCCGATTTAGCATACGAATATGCGCGTAAGCATCGAAAGGCTGCGGCGATGGATCATCCTGGCCGCGGTCATTCTCGTAACCGTGCTTGCGGGCTTTTTCTTTTATGCGCGTCTGCAGCTTCGCCGCGTCACCCGCGATCTTCCGGGGCGGCTGGGCGTCAATATCCAGCAGACGGCCAAGGGCTTCACCTACTCGAAATCGGAGAAGGGACACACCCTGTTCACCATCCAGGCTTCAAAACTGGTCCAGTTTAAAGGCCGTGGCCGGGCGCAACTGCAGGACGTCTCCATCACTCTTTACGGCCCGGAGGGCAGCGGGCGAAACGACCGGATCTCCGGCAGTGAGTTCGACTACGACCCGGCCGCCGGACTCGCCTCCGCCCAGGGCGCAGTCTCCATCGACCTGGCCGGCCCCGAGCCCCAGGCGAACAGCTCTATTCACGTGAAGACGAGTGGCCTGACCTTCAACCAGAAGACCGGAGAGGCCACCACGGCGCAACTGGTCGAGTTCGCCTTCCCTAAAGCCTCTGGCAAAGCTACGGGTGCCAGTTATAACGAGAAGACGGGGCTGCTGGTGATGGACCACGACGTGGAGCTGCAGACCCATACCCAGGCCGGCGGTGACGCCACCGTACATGCGCAGCACGCGCAGTTGCTGCGTTCCCGGCTGCAGGCCTACCTGGTTGCGCCGCGCGTAGACTACGAGAACGGAACCAGCACGGCGGACGAGGCAGTGGTGAGCTTCCGCAAAGACGGTAGCGCGGAGCGCATCGTAAGCCGCGGGCATGTCGACCTGAGCACAAAAACGGGCTCGCAGCTGCACAGCGGGGCCATGGTCGTGAGCCTGAATGAGCACAGCCAGCCCCTGCAGGCAGACCTGAGCCAGCGCGTAAACTTCAGCTCTCTTGAAGAGGCCTACGGCCGCGCGAAGCACGGCGGGATCTCCACTGCCCGCAGGATGAACGGCGTTGCGACCCAGGGCACGCTGCTGTTTCAGCCCGGGCCGGGCGGCTCTTCCCTCAGCCATGCCACGTTCCGCAACGCGGTCAGCTTTGTGGAGCAGGTGCGCGGGCTGGCCGGCGACCCTGCCGGCACCGCAACACGCGAGCTTACCGGCTCCCAGATCGAGCTGGACTTTAAGCCCGCAGGCCGCGGCGCGCAGGCGGAGGACGGCGACAGGGTTGAAGCCTTGAGCGCACGGCTGAGCGGCCAGGCGCGGCTGCTGCTGCGCGTCCTCGGCAAGAGCGGTAAACGCGCAACCACTGCCACGGCAGATCGCCTCATTGCGCAGTTCGCGCCGGGCAATGTCTTGCGCCAGCTTGACGGCGAGGGCAACACCCGCCTGGCAGACGAGGCCACCGACGGCTCAAGCAGCACCAGCAGCGGAGACACACTGCACGCGACCTTCACCAGCGATAACGCCAGCCTCGGCTCTCGCGCAAAGGACACGGACACGGCGACCGGCCTGACCGTTGCGCTCGATACGGCCGTGCAGCAGGGCCATGCCGTGCTTACAGACAAGCCGGCGCCCAAGGGGGCGAACGCATCTTCCGACATTCTGCGGGCGACCGGCGACCGTGCCGAGTACCACGCCTCAAGCCAGTTGCTCACGCTCACCGGCAGCCCGCGCATTCTCGACGCATCGCTGGACCTCACCGCGTCCGAGGTCCAGATGCATCGCGATACAGGACAGGCGGTGGCGAAAGGCCCAGTGCGCGCCACCTACTTCAATAGCGACAAGGCAAAGCCGGCGGCCAGCTTTGGTGGAAACGGACCGGTTCACATTGTGGCCAGTTCGGCAAGATTCGTACGCGAGGTGGCAAAGCCGCTGAATGGAAACGCGTCCAACACCAAGCCTGGCGAAAGTACGACCGTATTTGAGGGCAGCGCCAGCTCTCCTGCAAGACTGTGGCAGGGAGCAGACTCGGTGAGTGCTCCCCGCATCGAGATTGAGCAGGGCGGCAGCAGCCTGCGTGCCGGAGGTGGCAAGGTAAACACGGTGTTCACGCGGGGTCCAGGAAAGAAGCAGACCAGTGCCGGTTCATCCGTGCTGCGGGTGGAAAGCGCCGGGCTCTACTACCAGGGCGCGCGGCACCGGGCAGACTTTAGCGGCGGCGTGGTAGTGCGGGAGCAGGATGCAACGCTTCACGCAGACGCAGCCCGGGTCTTTCTAGTTCCTGCCGAGCCTGCGCCCAAGGGCCAGGCGGCCACGACAAACGCCATGCAGGATCAGCCCGCCCAGAGCAGCGCCGGGCAGGTAGACCGCATCATCGCCGAAGGGCGTGTCCGGCTGACCCAGCCGGGCCGCAGCGGTGAGGGCGAGCGCCTGCTCTACACCGCGCAGGACGGTCAGTATGTGCTGACCGGCACCACTGCGCGACCGCCGAGAATCGTAGACGCAGTGCGCGGCACCGTCACCGGCGAACGATTGATTTTCAATAGTCAGGATGATAGCGTCACTGTGAGCGGAGGACCATCGAGCGCAGTCACCGAGACCCGCGTTCCGAAGTAAATGCAGAGGCTTTCCACCGACGAGATCCGCAAATCCTACAAGGGCCGCCAGGTCGTTCGAGGAGTGAGCCTGCAAATCTCCCAGGGTGAGGTTGTGGGCCTGCTCGGCCCCAATGGTGCCGGCAAGACCACCAGCTTCTACATGATCGTGGGCCTGGTCATGCCCGACACAGGACGCGTGCTTGCGGATGGGCAGGACATCTCCCGCGTGCCCATGTACCTCCGGGCCCGGCAGTACGGCGTCAGCTACCTTCCACAAGAGCCCTCGGTCTTTCGCAAGCTCACCGTGGAAGAGAACATCCTGGCGGTCCTCGAGGCGCAGTCCATCTCCCAGGCCGAGCGGCGCGCGCGCACGGAAAAGCTCATCGAGCAGCTGAATCTCGGGCACATTCGTAAGACGCGGGGCTATGCGCTCTCAGGCGGCGAGCGCCGCCGCGTGGAGATTGCCCGCTGTCTCTGCATCCAGCCATCCTTCATCCTGCTCGACGAGCCCTTTTCGGGAATTGATCCCATTGCGGTCATCGACCTGCAAGAAATTATCTTCGACCTGAAAACCAGTGGCATCGGCGTGCTGATTACGGACCATAATGTCCGTGAGACTCTCTCGGTGACTGACCGGGCGTACATCATCAACGAAGGCCGCATCTTTCGCGATGGCACGCCGGAGGAACTGGGCAAAGACCCAGAGGTTCGCAGGGT
>CAYQYM010000031.1:0-12817 GCA_964421715.1 uncultured Acidipila sp. | reverse complement strand
TCCATAGCGCATACTGCACCACGGAGTTGCTTGCCAGCTTGCCCGCAAAGCGATGCGCCCCGAGAAAGCTGTTCACCGACTCGAAAGCCACCTCGAGCGGCCCTAGCCCAAACGGCGTGTGCGTTCGCGGGTTCATCCGCAGGTAGATCAGTTGATCGTCTCTGAGCTCCACGCGCGCACCCGTCCCCTGCAAGCCCGTCCGCTGCGCGTAGCGCATCGAGCCCGGCCTGCCGTCCCACTGCGGGTTGATCTGGATGGTCGCCCCATCCACCGGCCATAGCTCCACCGGGCGCCGCGGCTCTCCGGTCAGCTCCATTTCGATTGCGCCAAAGCCTCCCACCAGTGCGTCTTCGAGCACCTGTTCCAGCAGTGTCCGCAGCGAGTCGCCGGGGTTCGGCTCCTCGAGCGCCAGCCGCAGCGCCTGCGCACGCTCCGCCCAGTCCGGCACATCGGCTGCCGTGAAACCGCGCTTGAGCCGGACCTGCCAGTCGAGGCAGGCAACGCGATCCTTGATGACGTTGATCGCCCTGCGCACCAGCGGCGTTTCCGCAAAGCGCCGCAGGTTCGCCGGCGTAGGCTTCGGTATTGCCTGCGCCTGTGTGCCGCTCTGGTAGTGCGTCAGCACTGAAGGCAGCGCCTGGGTCCTCCTCTGCACCACCGGCTCCTGTTTTGCCCCCGCCGCAATCTCTGATGCCTGCCCCCACCTCCGCCAGGCCACCCGCAGTGAATCCGTCACCCTCACGCCGCCTCCTTTTCACCCCTGCTCCAAAGCAAAAAAGGCATAGCCCTCCGGGGCCATGCCTTCTTTTCGAACATCGCCGCTCCTTAAGCCGCTACGCTCCTTAACTCCATTATACGTGCAGTTCTCGGCGTGCCGTCTCTGCCAGTCTTGGCAGGTCTGTTGTCGTCATCACGCGAATCTGCTGCCGCTCCATCGCCTCCACGGCAAACCGGTACTCGTCCGGTTCGCTCACCTCGCGCAGCGGCTCCACCAGCGCCGTCAGCTCCAGCGTAGCCCGCTCCACTCGCTCTATCCCGGCGCGAAGATCGGCCACGCTGTAGGCGAGCACCTTCGCCAGCTCCACGTCGCCTTCCAGCGACACGGCGTGAAACATCCGGATCACGCCGTTTGGCCTGTAGCCGCAGTCCAGCTTGAGCGTGTCGCCGGCCCGCGTGTACTCCGCCGCCGCAATCCGCTTTCGCATCAGGTCCCACACTCCGGCCCTTTCGAATTCTGTCCGCATCTGCGCATGGATAATCTGCCGCCCGCTGCGCCGCGCCACCCGTGCCTGTCGGCGCGGTTCCACATAGAGCCGCATCAGCGCGTCCACCTCTGCCACAATGGACTCGGCCAGGCAGCCCCGCGCTGCGGTCAGCTGCACTGAGTTCGAGAAGGAGTCCTCGAGGACGCGCATCACCGGCTGGACGTCGGGCCCGGTCTCGGTCAGCCTCTGCCGCACTTCAGCCTCCAGCGCCTCCAGCATTGCCGTGTCCGCGTCGGGGTCCATGCAGCGCACGCGCGCCCAGTCCCGGGTAAAACGCACCACCGTCGTTGCCGCCTCTCCAGCCTCGCGCAGCAGCACGCCGATGTTCACGAACTCGTTCCTCACCGTGTCCGGCACATACCGCACCAGGAAGAACTCGCACTGTCTCCGGTCCTGCATCTACTGCACCAATTCCCCCGCCGCGCCTCGTCCATCTTCCCTCAACCGCACCCCCGCTTCTCCATCTTTTTCGCGCTTCCGCTCTCCCGCTCCCCATTTCGGAAATGGCTTCCGCGAGCTTTCCCGGAACGCGCCAATCAACCCTCTTAACGCCGTCCGGCGCTCAAGCAGTCCCTCTACTAGCCGCTCTAACTCATCTAGGCTGCCCGCGCACCATTCCGGCGGCACATTCTCGGCAATGCGCCACACTGCCTGGGTATCAATCTCCTCTATCCTCGTCAGCCACGGCTCGAAGTCGTCCCAGCTCGCAATCTCGCGATACACCAGGTTCCGTGCGTAGACCCCGCGCAGCGGCGCGTCCACGTACTGCCACTCACCCGCGTTAAAGCAATAGCCCTGGTCGATAAACGTAGCGCTATACCGCCGTTCCCGCTGCCTTCGGTGAAATACCGCCTGCCGCCCATTCGCATTGCACGTCCACTTGTCCAACGCCAGCATCCCCGCAAACTCGCGCAGGTTTCTCACCTCCGCCAGCTGCTCTTCCGGCAGGTAGTCTGCCGTGAGCCCCGGCAGCAGGCCGCCTACCAGCCTTGAGGCAAACTGCAGACCGGGCCGGCACGGCTCGATTTCGCGGTTCCGCTCCACCGTCAACTCCGTTGAGTTTGCAATCAGCCAGTCCGTTACCTCGATCACATCGCAGGCCGGCACGCTCAACCCCACTGCGGCTGCCAGCCTTGTCGCAAGCAGCTCGTTCGCCAGCACGCGCAGGTGCTGCGGGTTGTTCTGGAACTTCACCACGTACGGCTCTCCGTCGGCGCCCAGCATCAAGTGGCCCTGCGCGCCGCCGCGCATTCTCCGGATTGCCTGCACTGCCAGGACCGCCAACTGCCCTCCCGCGCAACTCTGCTCTGGCCCTCATTCTAACCACGGCGCACCACGATCTCTCCACGTACCGCCAGCGCAATCGCCATCGCCAGCACCAGGTCGTCGTGTGTTCCGGACTGCGCCTCGGTGCGTCCATTCTCCCTCCGCACAAACCCGCGGCACTCCTTCAAGAGCCGCACACTGGAGAAGATCTGCGGTCTTTCCAGCAGTGCCGCTGCCACGCCGCCCAGCATCTTCACCCGCGAAATCGAAGTCGTCAACCATCCGGGCGCACCATCCTGCTGGTAAAGATTTCCATACCGGCACACCGTCTCGAGATAAGCAATCACACCCGCGCCGTGATTGTTCCTCTCCACGGCCAGCACCGCGCCGTTGTACTCCCGCGCCAGATCCGTCGCGCACTGCGCTAGTTCCAGATGCCCTAGCCTGCATTGCAGCTCCGCACATTGCAGCCCGGTCTCCAGGTCCACAACCTGGGCGGCGGAGTAGTCTCCGTCCTGGCCTCCGCCCGCCGGATCCACTGACACCACGTAGCGCCGGTCCTTCACTGCCGGATACCAGACCTTTAGCGCACCGCCCATCCTTTGCTCCATCGCCACCGGAGCCGCTGTGCACCGCGCCTCGATCGCCGGTACGTCGAATACGCATGCGCCGCTTGCCAGAAAACACGCCACGGCGTCTTCGGCAAATTCCTGCCGCGCAAGCCCGCGAAAACCTGCATGCACCTTGCGGCGGAAGCCGATCTGTTCAGCGGAAAGTCCGTACCGCGCGATGAGTTGCTGCTCTTCCCCCGTCAGCCCATCTGCTGGTCGATCCCGATAACTCTCTTCCCACCACCACGGAAAGAAGTGCTGCACCATGCCAGTCATGGCAGCACCCTCCCATTCCTGCCAGAAGCAGCCCGCTGCGCCCTTCGGGGTCGACTCGAGCACCAGCTCGCCCCCCGGCGGCATTGCCGCCCGCAGACCCTGCAGCGTCTCTGCCGGGTTACCCGGCCAGAAGGCCACCTCTGAGCAGTGCAGGTTCTGTATCGTCCGTCCCCGTCCAGCACTCTCCTCGCCCGCGCTCACAACGCGGTACTCGCTATCGAGTGAGGGAAACACAATTCTCCTTGCGCTTGCCTTGCTCGTCCGCAGAGCACCCTCCCGCAAACTCTCCGGCAGCTCGCGCCGAAACCGGTGCACAATCTGGAACAGAGCCTCCGCCGCCTCGTGCGTCTGCGCCACCTGCACGGTCAGTGTGCCCGGCCGGGTAATTGTCTTAAGAAAGAATCGCGCCGCTATCCAGGTGCTCACGCCCAACTGGCGGGCCTTCAGCACGATGTTCCCCGGGCCCCGCCGCCCCTCGTACTCACGCTGTACGCGATTCGCAATCAGCGGTGCCGGCCTGCCGCTCCGGTCCCGAATCCGCAGGAGAGCCTCGGCCAGGAAAAAAACCGGCGTGCTGCCTCCCAGCAGCGCCGCCGGCTCATCCAGCACCCGTCCCAGCGCAACCAGCTCTTCCAAATCCTCCTTTGCCGACTCAGTGTGCATACCAATTGCGGTCCGGCCCGCACACCAGCGTCCTCGTGCCCGCGGTTGTAATTGCAAGTGTTCCTGCCACCGCACCGTTGTAGTTCACCGTCTGCCCGGCCGTCCCAGCTACCGTTACGACATTGGCGCTCGTGTCTGTCTTCACGACGTTGAACTCCTGCCCGGTCCGCGCCGCGCCATCCGCCATCGCCGCGCCACAGTCCGTCAGGGTAATCGTCTGCGCACCGCCTGAAGCATTGGCCAGCACCGTGCGGTTTGCGTCCGTAAGCGTCAGCGCAGCAGCCGTGTTGGTCACCGTCGAAAGTGCAATCCCCCCCGCTGACCGCACTGTGCCCTGGTACGTCACGTTGAAAAATGGCCCGCCGCCGGAAAAATGCCCCTGTAGCAGATCTCCCTGGAAGCCGCTGTAATACTGCGCTCCAAAGGCCCCACTCTTTGCAGAGCTCGAATTCGGTGCCACCCATAGCTTCGGCGTTGCCCCTGACGAATCGCTCAGGTTCGTCCCGCCGGACGACAAGCCCAGCGTCGAGGCCGGATCCAGCGCCTGGTAGTAATTGCCGCAGCCTGAGAGATGATGCACGCTTGCGTACGCCGGCGGCACGCCGAAAGTCGCCGCGTACGTGATCCAGTTCACTCCACTCGCCATTCCGTTGCAGCCGATGTCTGACAATGTCAGGCCATTCGTAACTGTGGCTGCGACGTAGGCGAGATTGGCTGACGGAAAGCTTGTCAGTTCCGGCCACTGCACGTGCCCTCCATGAATGGTCACCCCGTTCGCGCCTATGTAAAACGCCGCCGTCGCTGGGCTGTCAGCATAGGTGTCCGTCCACACCGTACCCGATCCGCCCGTGTCGTAAATCACATAGCTCGTCGCATAGGAAGCATTCGCCGCAGAGCTGGAACTCGCCGTGTTGCTGCACGGCCCTGTCGTGCAGGTATACGGATAGCCAAATCCATGCACCATGTAGCCTGTATTACCAGTACCTTCGTTGAACACCGCCGCTGTCTGCGCATTCCGCACCAGCACCGTCTCAAGCTGCCCGTCCATTGCCGTCTTCGCCAGGTGAACACCGTACGCGGGCCGCGATGCAGGCGTGAATGAAGCGGAACTGTAGCTCACCGTCACATTTCGCAGCAGAAAGCCCGCCTGGTGGCCGCCACTCATGTTCGCCTCGCCGATGAGGATCCCCTCCAGGGTCGTATCATTCACCGTCACGTTGTCCATCAACAGCCCACGCACCCACTGCATCTCAAAGCCGTGCGTCGCATTTTTAGCCGCCAGCACGTTCAGGTCCTTGAAGGTGCAGTTCTGTACCTGCGCCGTGTTGCCCGCGTAGAACACATCTCCTGCCAGCGATTGCGTCGCGTTCAGCGTGGTCGCCGTCTGCTGCATATCTGCGCCCGTGCCCGACCCGCCGGACCCGACCACGTTCACGCAGGCTCCGTTCGCCGGTTCGTTCATCGTCTCCGTTACCGGGTAGGTGCCAGGCCCTAGCCGTACCGTCTGGTTCTGGCCCGTGCTCGCCGCCAGTGCCGCAGCTGCCATCCAGGCGGCATTCAGCGTCGCGTACTGCACACCATCCACGGTGACCTCGCCATTCATCGCTCCTGCTGTCAGCCCTCCGCGCACCCGCAGCCCGGCCGTCCCGCTGCTCGCGCCCGTCACGCTGCAGGCGTTCGTCCACGCCGTGCCATTCCAAACGTCGTACTCAAAACCCAGGCTCCTGTCGTTACTCGGGCCGCCGTTCAGACAGAGCCGCCCGTTGCTCTGAGTGCCCGTCGCCGGCACGTCGAACCAACAGTACTGGTTTGCAAACTGCGTCCCGTTCATCCAGCCTCCGCTGCCGAATCCACCCTGCCCAAACTGCCTTGCCTCCTGCGCAAAGACGTTCGGAAACCCACGCTGAAGGGAACTGGCCCAGCTTGCGCGACTCGACGGAACCGAGACCACCGCCGCCGCGGAGATATTGCCTGCATAAACCGGAGCCGTCACGTATGAGCCGCCCGTCGCACGCCCGATGGAAAACTTCTGGTTCGTGCTCGCCGCTACTTCGCTCGTCTCCCCCGCGCTGGCGTTTGCCTGGCCGTTGATCGTTATAAAACTTATCGAGTGGGTAGCAATCTCGCCCTTGTGGGTGTAAGCACCCGCACCTAGCGCGTCCCCGTTTAGAATCACATTCACCGATAGCCCGGCCGTATTCGGGTTCGCACCACCCGGCCCATCAATCCAGTAACCGTCTGGAGTAAAGCCCAGGATCATCTCCGCGCACGTCAGCGGTCCCGTCTGATCACAGTTATCCACATAGCCCGTCTGCGGTCCCTGCATGGCCGTAATATGTGTCTGGTCGATGCTCAACGCACCCTGAAACCCGTTTGCCTGGGTCTGCTTTTCGAGAATGCTGCCGGCTGGCCACGCCGTCCCTGCCGGTGCCGTGCTGCCCGGCTGATTCCGCAGCCGAAGATAAAGGTTTCCATCGCTCGACGCGCCTAGCGCGTCCACCATCTCATACTGGCCGCGTTGCAGGCCTGGCACATACGCCGAGGCCGCCGTGCTCCCCGAAAGATAATCCTTCGGCATTATCACGTAAGGCTTTGATTGCTCAAGGGAGTTAAACGGGATATCCGCCGGATCGTTGTAGTACTCGGGCAGCCATGCCGTATTCGCCACCGCCACCGTGGTCCCCGTTGCGCTCAGCGCTCCAGCCAGCGTCGTCATCTCCGCTGTGCCGCCTGCAATCACACAGGCATTCAACCGCGGAGCGCTGTCCGACGGAAAACCCTCGCAGTAAAAGTTGCTGATGTTCGCCACGTCCCCGGCAAACACGTGGAAGCCCGCAAGATACTTCAGCGGCTTGATTGAGCCGCCCAGAAACCGGAAGTTCACCGCCTTGGCGATATAAACCGCCGCATGCTGGTCCGGGCTGATCGGCGTCGCACTGCCGCTTGGGCCCTGGTTCGGTCCCGGATAAACTCCAGCCACGCAGTTTACGTTGTAGCAGTACTTATCGGTTGTACTCACCGGCTCATTCGTAGCTCCCGGGCCGAGAATCTGCGTGTTGAAAAAGTAGCTCTCATTTTCATCGGCCGCCATGATAATAGGCCAGCGCACCGCGTCAAAATAAAGGTTGCGCGTGCTGAACCGCTCTGCGGCCGCATTTAGCTGCAGTGCCCGGCCCCCGTGATTGTAAAACTGCACATTCTCGAGCGAATAGCTGTCCGCGTCATTGATCTCCAGCAGCGTTCCGGTCGTACTATGTCCGCTGCCTTCAAGCGTCACTCCCTCAATGCTGCCCGGGTAAACACCTGAAAGAAACAAGCGTGCCGCTGAATACACCGTAATCAGGTTGGCCCGCGGCGATGTTTCCACCAGGTCACAGGACATCGCACCGTCACCATAAAAGTGCATGGAGTTCGGAATCCGCAGCGTCCCGCTGATCTTGTATCGCCCTGGCGCGCAGTAAACCGCCGGGTAGTTGATCCCGCCTGCCTGCTGCGGATGTGCAAGTGCGTAGGCGATTGCCGCCTGGAATGCGGCCGTCGAATCACTCGTGCCAGTCGGGTCCGCTCCACCGGCAAAATCCGGATGCCGCACGTCCACGCGCGGCATCTTGCCTATTTCATTCGGCAGTAGCAGCGCTCCCGTCATCTGGTCTCCGCCGCGCTGCACCAGGGTGGCCGTTGCGCCGTCTGTATAGTGCTTTGTCGCGGCCTGGCTGCCCGAAGTCGGATCGCTGCTGAGCAACAGCGGCCCATTCATGACGCCGCCGCTTATCGGAAGATAGCTGCTCGTTATCGACGCGACAGAGGAATCCACATACTGCTTCGTGGCCGATTGCACGGCAACCGTTGAGGGCTCCAGCTGCGCCCGTACCGAAGCCATCGTCGCCGTCCCTGAAGAAGGAACCACCCAATACTCACGGCTCACCGTTCCATCGTTCAGGTGATAAACCGCCGTGTAGTAGCTCCCCGCTGGCGTCGATCCCAGGTTCGGTGCCAGGCTTAGCGAGATGAACCCGTCCTGCCCCACTGCGGCGGTGACGCTGCCTGCCGCCACCGCCTCCCCCCTCGCCGTCGCAAACGCTGGCCAGGTTACGATCACACTGCCGCTCGCAGGCTTGCCATCAGCTCTGTAGACTGTGCCCTGCACAGTAGTCGTGCTCACTTGGGCTCCCGCCATCGAAACCAAGGCTGGAACCCACACTGTCATCAGCAAAGTTCTTACTAGCTTCCGTGTCATCGTCACTTTCAGCATCCCCGCCTGGCCGCCGTGTGCTATGGCGCCGTTTATCTCTTCGTCTTCTGTCCCGCGTTCGCTCCAGCCGTTGTACTCGCGCTCTTTCCTTTTAGATCTGACATGAGAATTGCCGCCAGGCTCATCGGCCTCCTGTTTCGCCTGCCCTGGGGCTGCTTCAGAATCTCTGCAATCTGCGCCAACTCGAATAGCCAGTCAGCGTGTCGCAGGCTGCCTTGGCATGCCTCTTCTATCGCGCGCCTCAAAATCACGTGGAAGTGCTTGGATAACTCTTCTTTTGTTCGCCTGGAAAAATGCTTTGGATGAATCTGCCTGCACTCTTCCTCCTTGTCCCGATACTCCTTGTTGCCGTCCCTCTTCTTGCCAGCCATTAGGCATCCGTCGCTAAATAAGAAAGGGAAGGCACGAACGGCCTTCCCTGCGAGCTCTTCATCACTCTTGTTCTTAGATTATCAAGTTAGCCAAAATTACTATGCAAACAAATGCTGGGATATAAGTTTCATGTTTGGCATAACTTGCCGCTTAATCTGTTCGGCCCTGCCCTTGACATCGCAGTCACCAGAAGAGCAGAAGGGCGGCCGCGCGGCCGCCCTTCTGCTCTTCTGCGCCGGCTTCAGCCCACCTTCAGCAGATCGCACGCCAGAAATCGCTCCGTCAACCGGTCAAGCGCCGCGCCGTACTTTGTCACCACCGACCGCGTGCTCTGCCCCGTCAGCTCCGCAGCCTCTGCCTGCGTATACTCCTGCAAGGCAATCCGCGAGATCAACTCCAGTCCCTGCCGGTCCAGGCGCTTCAGGCATCGCTCCACGTCAAAGACAAAGATCACTGCATCCTCAAAGCTGCGCACCCGGTAGCTAGACACTCGTCCACGAAACATGCAGCTGCCAAGAATACTGGGCACACGTCCCATCTGCAGGGAAACCTGCATATACTGCCGTAGTAACGCCTCCGTATGCTTTCGATAGAAGAAGACGCCGCTAAGTGTTTCGGCTGGCGCCGCCGTCCGCCTCCTTGGCAAACGTTCCGGTACCTGGGCCCATACCTGTGGAAGCAGCAGTGCAGCGCTCATTTTGCACCTCCGGCCATCTGCACCGTGCAGCTATGCCGCCTCGGCCGCCCAGGTCGCTTCTTCAACCGCGGGGCTGGAAACGTGTCGAAAATCGCCTGGCAGGCCCCGCAATACACGCCGTGCAAACCTTGCGCACGAAACCAAAGTCCCCCACATCCTTCACACACCTTTAAGTTCAGGCGCACATATCTATTCATTTTGCTTGTCCTCGGCAGAAAAGAAAGAGATACAAACCCGGTTCCGCAACTGCTCAGCTAGCGGACCCGCGGAAAAGGGAAGATGGCAGGAACTCCAGCAATCTCTCGTTGCTGGTCAGCGGTGCCGGGCGCCTTCCCGTGTTGGTCTGAATCCTTCATGGCGCGCAAAAACTGGGTCATTCCGTGCAGGTCTCGCCAGTTCTCACGCGCGCAGCCGTTACTGCGCATGCAACCGCTGCACAGTAGGGCAGGTGCGTCTTTCCCCGCAAACGCGTGAAAAGGTGCTCGAATGGTGGCGAAAGTGTGTCCGAATCTATTTGCGCCTTCTACAGGGGTCAATCCCTGACCTCTGTGTCTGGCAACTCTCACCCGGCATCCAGGGGCCCCCTCGGCCTTTCGCCGGAATTTACCCCGGCGTGGTTAGCTACAGGAAAACTTCAGTAAAGGAACAATGAGCTAAAAGAAACTTTTCCACACAAATGGACTTCGCGCAGCTACAGGAACGGCTCAGGCTGGAACTCATCCACCGCATCGAGCGCGGGGTTCTTACCGGTTCGCTGCTGGCCAGGCAAACCGGCTTGCGGCCGAGTCATATTTCAAACTTTCTCCAGCAGAAGCGCCGCCTCAGCCTCGACGCCATGGACCGTGTCCTTCGCGCGCAGCACCTCGAGCTCGAGCATCTTTATCCCCGCCCTGCTAACCCGGAACCCTCAGACCCCGCTTCCGCCCGATATCTCCGTATCCCGCTCGTCTCAGCCCAGGCAGCCAGCGCTGCCCCGCGCATCTCTGAGGCAGCAGCTTTGGACTATATGCAGGTTCCCGCAAACGCCCTCGAAAACCTGCCGCAACGCCGTCCACTTGGCCGTAAGGACTGGCAGCGCTTTGTCGCCATTCACACCACGGAGCAGCAGGCAGCCCCCATGCGCCCACTCTTTGACGCCGGCGCCGCCCTCGTCATCGACAGGCTTTACAACTCCTTGCAGGACGTCAGCCCGCCTCGTCAGAATCTCTACGCAATTCGTCACGCCGGTCTGATGCGCATCTGCTACGCGGCCCTCCTCGCCGAACGTATCGTGCTGCGGCCCCACCGCGTCGACTTCCCGCTCGAGGTCATCCAGCCCGAGCCGGGCCAGCCTCCCCTGGAGTGCATCGTGGGCCGCGTCTGCTACATCCTCACGCCGGCCTAACGGCCCTCCCTGCCCGCCTCGCCGTCGCTCGCGATGAGCACCGGGATACCATCCCTGATGGCATATATTCGTCCGCACCCACTGCAGCGTACCTGGCTCGGCGGCTCCAGTTGCAGCTGCTCCAGGCACACCGGGCAGGCCACCCATTTCAGTTCCGTCTCCATATACACAGTCTAAGCATCCGTTACCATAGCTATGTGTCTGACCCTCGAATGCCACGCATCCTCAACGGCACCGCTATTGCTGCGGAGATCAAAGCGGAGGTCGCCGCAGATGTCGCCGTCCTCGCCGCCCGCGGCATTCGCCCGGGTTTGGCCGCAGTGCTGGTTGGCCACGTTCCGGCTTCAGAGATCTACGTCCGCAGCAAGGTACGCACCTGCGCCGAACTCGGTCTCTACTCTGACCTCATCACGCCGCCGGACACTGTCACTACCACCGACATGCTCGCCCTCGTCGCCGAGCTCAACGCCCGGGAAGATATCGACGGCATCCTCATCCAACTTCCCTTGCCGGCTCAGGTCGATGCCAAGCGCCTGCTTGAAGCAGTCTCGCCTGACAAGGACGTCGACGGGTTTCACCCGGTTAACGTAGGCCGCCTCCAGAGCGGACAGCCCGCTCTTGCGCCCTGCACGCCCGCCGGCATGATCCAGATCCTCAAGCGCAGCCAGGTGCCCATCGCCGGCCAGAATGCCGTCATACTCGGCCGCAGCGACATCGTCGGTAAGCCTACGGCCATCCTGCTCCTCCAGGAAAATGCCACCGTCACCATCTGCCACAGCCGCACGCGCGATCTGCCCAGCTTTACCCGGGCGGCGGACATCCTTGTCGCAGCCATCGGTCGTCCCGGTTACGTCACCCCTGACATGGTCAAGCCCGGCGTCACCCTTCTTGACGTCGGCATCAACCGCATCACCACGCGTGAAGACCTCGACCGATTCTTCCCCGGCGACGCGCGCCGCGAAGAGGGCCTCCTGCTCAAGGGCTCCACAATCGTTGGCGACGTCCATCCTGCCACCTTCGCCCTCTCCTGCGCCTACACGCCGGTTCCCGGCGGCGTCGGCCCGCTCACCATTGCCATGCTCATGGCCAATACCGTGCGCGCCGCCCGGCTCCGCCGCGGGCTCCCCGTTTAGCCACGTGCTCCGCGTTGGCCTCACCGGCGGCCTCGCCAGTGGTAAATCCACCGCCGCCCGCATCCTCGCCTCTCTTGGCGCCAGCGTACTTCAGGCCGACGAACTCGCCCGCGAGCTCATGCAGCCCGGCCAGCCGGTCTTTGAAGCAATCTTGGCCCACTTCGGACCTGCCGCTCTCACCCCCGGCCACAGCCTCGACCGCAAGCATCTTGCCCGCCTCGCATTTGAGCAGGGCCGCCTTGCTGAGCTCAATCAGCTCGTCCACCCGCCTGTTATCGCCGCGCAGGAGTCCTGGCTGCGCCAGCTTGCGGCTCACAATCCCACCGCTGTCGCAGTCATCGAGTCTGCCCTCATCTTTGAGGCGGACCAGGGGGGCACCGCTCCCGGCTGGCGTCGCCGGTTTCACAAGCTCGTCCTCGTCACCGCGCCGGACGACCAGAAGATCGCGCGCTTCCTCGCCCGAACCAGCTCCACCCCGGCCGATGCACGTGCCCGGCTTGCCGCCCAGATGCCCGATGCAGGAAAGGTTCCTCTCTGCGATTACATCCTCGATAACTCCACTACTCTCGCAGCGCTTGAGCAGCAGACTATCGCCCTCTACCACTCACTCCGCGCTCTCGCCGCCACCCCCACATGCTAGACTCTCCAGTTCACCATGAGCTACGAAACGCTGATCGTTGAATCCGCTGGCCCCATTGCTACCCTCACCCTGAACCGCCCGCGCGTTCTCAATGCGCTCAACGCGCAGCTCTTTGCAGAGCTCGATCATGCCCTCGATGCGCTCGTCTCCGATCCCGCAGTCCGCGTCCTGCTGCTCACCGGCGCGGGTGAGAAGGCTTTCGCCGCCGGGGCTGACATCCAGGAGCTGGCCCTGGCCAGCGCCCTTGAGGGTCAGGCC
>CAYQYM010000030.1:0-12825 GCA_964421715.1 uncultured Acidipila sp. | reverse complement strand
GCTCGGAAAAGATCGACGTCACACTGGACCAGCCGCTGCAATCCATCACCCTGAATGCAGCCGAGATCAGGTTTCAGAGCGTGGCGACGCACGTCAATGGTAAGGAGCTAAAAGCCACCGTAACCGAAGACGAGGAGAAGCAGCAGGCCACCTTTGCCTTTGACCGGCAGCTTCCCGCAGGCCGGCTTACGCTTGCGATCGAATACACCGGCATTCTGAATGGGCAGCTACGCGGCTTTTACCTTTCAAAGACAGCAAGGCGCAACTACGCGGTCACCCAGTTTGAGCCGACCGATGCGCGCCGCGCCTTTCCCAGCTTCGACGAGCCTGCCTTCAAGGCGACATTCGATATAAGCCTGGTGGTGGACAAAGGCGACACTGCGATTTCTAACACGAACGTCGTCTCGGACACGCCGGGACCGCTGGCAGGTGAGCACACCGTGCGCTTTGCCAAAACGCCCAGGATGTCCACTTACCTCGTGGCTTTTCTTGTCGGTGATTTCCAGTGCACGTCCGGGGAAAGCGACGGTGTACCGATTCGCGGCTGCGCCACCCCAGACAAGGTGGAGCTGACGCGTTATGCCGTCTCCGCCGCGGAATTCGTGCTGCACTACTACGACACGTACTTTGGTATCAAGTACCCCATGCCCAAGCTGGACATGATTGCGCTGCCTGACTTTGAAGCTGGCGCGATGGAAAACTTCGGTGCCATAACGTATCGCGAAACGGACCTGTTGATTGACGAGAAATCAGCCTCGGTGAGCGCTAAGAAGAACGTTGGGCTGGTGGTGGCGCATGAGATGGCCCACCAGTGGTTCGGCGACATGGTGACAATGCAGTGGTGGAACAATCTCTGGCTCAACGAGGGCTTTGCCACCTGGATGGAGAACAAGCCTGTTGCCGCCTGGCATCCTGAGTGGAAGATTCCGCAGGACGTGGCCGAGGGCCTGAATGGCACACTGAATTTGGACGCACAGCGGGTGACCCGCACCATTCGCGCCGAGGCCAACACGCCGAATCAGATTAACGAGATGTTCGACGGCATCACTTATGGCAAGGCCGGCGCGATGCTGCTGATGGTGGAGAACTATCTTGGCGAGGAGACCTTCCGCCACGGCGTCCACAATTATCTGCAGACACATCTTTACGGCAACGCAACGGCGGAAGACTTCTGGAATGCGCAGACGGCGGCCAGCCACAAGCCGGTGGACAAGATCCTGCAAAGCTTCGTCTCCCAGCCGGGCGAGCCGATCATCCGCTTTGCAGCGCCTGCCAGCGGCAAGGTTGCCGCGTCGCAGCAGCGCTTCTTCCTGAGCCCGAGTGCAAAGGCGCAGGGGCAGCAGACCTGGTCCGTGCCGGTGTGCATGAAGAGCGGCGCCAACGGACAGCAGTGCGAGGTGCTGGCCGCAGCCCAGCAGACGCTCGCCGTGCCACAGGCAGAGCTCTTCTTCCCCAACGCCGGTGGCAAGGGCTACTACCGGATGGCCGTGCCGCAGGAGCAGTACCGCGCCCTAGTGAACGGCTTGGAGACCCAGCTTACGCCGGAAGAGCGCATAATTGCGCTGGGCAATGTGTGGGCGGAGGTGCGCGCCAACGCGATGAGCGTGGGTGATTACCTCGACTTGGCTGCCGCGGTAAAGGATGACAGCAATGCCGCAGTGTTGAGCGGTGCCCTGGACGGAATAGCCGCCGTCCTAAATCGCATCGCCGCAAATCCGCAAGAGCGCAGTGCGATTTCCGCCTGGGTGGTGAAGAACTTCAAACCGGCGCTTCTGCGGCTGGGGCCTCCATCGGCCAGCGATTCACCGAACGTAAAGGAATTGCGTGCCGCGCTGTTCGGCGCGGTCGGCAGCCTGGGCGATGATCCTGAGACGATCGCCAGGGCAAGAGAGATCACAGATAAGTACCTGGCCGACCCGTCTTTGGTAGACGGTACGATCGCGCATCCGGCGACCGCGATTGCGGCCATGCATGGCGACGAGGCGCTCTTCGAGAAACTACAGAAGGCCTTCGAGACCTCCACCGATCCCGAGGTGCAGGAGGGCGCCTTGCGCCTGCTCGCAATGTTCCACGACCCTGCGCTTGAGAAGCGCGCCCTGGACTATGCCACCTCAGGGAAAGTGCGCAACCAGGACTCGGCATTTCAGTTTGTGATCGCCCTGCAAAGCCCTGAGACGCGCGAGATCGCCTGGCAATACATCCAGCAGAACTGGGACAAGGTGCAGGCGCAGCTTACAACCATGATGGGCGGCTACCTGGTGGGCGGTACCGGCAGCTTCTGCAGCGCAGAGAAGCGGGACGAGGTGGCAAACTTCTTCTCGACGCACAAGGTGGCCGCGGCAGAGCGGGCTCTCCAGCGCGCGGAAGACAGCATCAACGATTGCGTTGAGCTGCGCACCGACCAGGAGCCGAAGCTGAAGGAGTGGATGGCGGGCCAGAAGTAATTCGTAACTTACACTGATTTCATGCCTGTGGTGTAGACGCGTGAGATCGCCCGCAGGAGCGCCTTGCGCGCAATCTGCCCATGCTCGTCTGTGAAGCAGACCTCGCCAGTGCGCCTGGCCTGGGGGCGATGCAGCCAGCGGCTGAACAGTGCCAGGTGTTCCGCGCACGGCGTCCTCTCCCGGTGCGTTTCGGCGGCGAGACTCTCTAGTGTATCGAGGGCTGTGGAAAGGCGCTCCTCGAGCACCTCGCGCGCTGCGGTGGCCACTTGTCCGAGCGGCACGGCCTCCACTGCAACCGGCTGCGCAAAAAGTGAGCTTGAGCCGGAGTGTTCATTGGCGAGGCGCATGCCTTCAAGAGAAAACTCCCGCGGCCCGGTGATGCATCCGCGCGTGATATTGAAAAGATGTACCGTAAGAGGCGCCACGCCCGCCTGCACCACCACGCCCGAGAGCTGCGACAGGGTGCGCACCCCCGCCGGCAGCAGCGCCTGCACGGCCTCTACCTTCTGCATGCGCGCGTGAGCGTCCGCCGCACGCTCAAATTCGAGCGCCTCTGAGGCCGCGTCGCGCTCTGCAATGACCTCACGGCGAAGCTCTTCTCCGCCTGTTCGCAAAAAGGTGTGGACCGCTGCTGCCTCTTGCTGGTAGCGGCTTTCCGTGCAGCCCTTGAAGCAGGGCGCGAGGCACATCTTCATCTCCGAATAAATGCACCCGGGAAACGATGGATCGGGGTGAAGCTCCTCGTGGCAGCGGCGCAGTTGAAAGAGGTCAAGCATCGCGTTCGCATAACGCTCTGCCGCATTGCGCGATGGGAAGGGGCCGAAAAGACTATCCGCCGCCGAATTCGCAACTTTACTCGTTACATAAATGCGCGGGTAGGCGTTCTGCAAGGCGATCCTTACAAAGGATGGCGTGTGTAGATGCAGGCGCTTCGCTGCGCGCGCACGGCCGAACGCATCCATGGAGAGCTGGTATAGCAGCAGCAGCGCTTCGAACTCTGACCCGACAAGGGTGTAGTCAATCCTGCGAATTGCGTGCGCCAGCGCGAGCCGCTTCGTCGGGTTCGCGCCGGTTTCTTTCCCAGCAGGGCGCAGCAAACGCTCCAGCCTGCGCCTGAGGTTGGGCATCCTGGCCACGTAAGGCTCGGCTGCGGGGTCTGCACCGTAGAGCACCGCAACGGCCGGACCGGTCGAAAGCTGACCAAGTGCCGTTTCCGGCGCCTGCGGGTCGAACGCAAGGGTATGCGTGCGCATCATTCTCCCGCGACGGTCATGCCCTCGATGCAGAGAGTAGGCGAGGCTACACTACCGCGAAATACAAGGTCATTGCCTATGGCAGCGACGTTCCGCAGCATCTCCCTCAGGTTGCCGGCGACGGTGATCTCCTGCACCGGGAAGGCCAGTTCCCCGTTCTCAATCCAGATGCCGCTTGCGCCGCGCGAATAGTCGCCGGTGACGAGGTTAACGCCCTGGCCGATGAGCCCTGTTACATACAAGCCGCGCTGGACGCCGGCAATGATCTCCTCCGGCGTATGCGTGCCGGCTTCAAGGTAGAGATTGCCCGCGTCTACGTGCGGATTGCCTGCCAGTCCGCGCCCTGCGTTTCCTGTGCTGCGCAGGTTCAGCTTTCGCGCCGTGTAACTGTTCAATAAGTAATTCTTCAGCACGCCGGATTCGATAATATCTGTTCTGCGCCTAGGCAGTCCCTCGCCATCAAACGGCGCAGAGCCGAATCCGCCCACCAGCGCGCCATCATCCACGACGGTGACTGCGGGCGAAGCCACCTGTTGGCCGGCAAGACCGGCTAAGAAGGAGGCCCCGCGATAGATAGCGTCTCCGCTGGCCGCGCTGAAGATGGAGCCCACCAGCGAGCGCGCCACCTCGGGCGCGAAGACCACCGGCACCTGCTGCGTCGGAACACGGCGCGCGTCCAGCCGGCGCAACGTGCGGCGTGCCGCCTCCGCCCCCACTGCTTCAGGCGCGTCCAGCCGGCGCACAGTACGCGCGCTCGAGTACCAGTAGTCGCGCTGCATCTCGCCATCCGCGCCAATCGCGATGGGGCTCACAGCGATGGAGCAGTAGCTCGAACGGTATTCGCCGTGAAAGCCGCGCGAGTTGGCCAGCACGATGCGCCCGGTTGCAGCGTCGAAGCTGCTGCCATCGCTGTTCTGGATGCGCGTATCCGCAGCCATGGCAACGGCCTCGGCGCGCTTCGCATAAAGGATGCGCTCGGCGGCAGGCAGCGAGAGCACGTCTTCGTGGTAGAGCTCGAGATCGTGCGGCACCTGCCCAAACTCGTCCGCATCAGGAAGTCCGGCAAACGGATCCTCTGACGAGATACGCGCCAGGGCGACCGCGCTCCGCACCAGCGAGTCCACTCCTTGCGGGCTCAGGTCGCTGGTGGACACGCTGGCTGCGCGCTGGCCCAGAAAGACGCGCACGCCAAGCGCGCGTGAGCCCGACTCCTTGAGCGTCTCTACTTCGCCCAGCCGCACGCCAACGGAGAACTCGTCACCCTCGCGCACGACCGCTTCGGCGTCGGTTGCGCCGGCGTGTAGTGCGCGTTCGACCACATCCGCTGCGACCTGTCTCAGGTCTGTCGTCTGCATCATGGTGCTCATCGTCCGGTGCCGCCTACGGTCATGCGGTCGAGCTTCACGGTCGGCATGCCAACGCCCACCGGCACGCTCTGCCCGTCCTTGCCGCAGGTGCCCACGCCCTCGTCCAGTTGCAGGTCATGGCCCACCATGGATACATACTTCAACGCTTCGGGACCATTGCCGATCAGCGTGGCGTCGCGTACGGGCGCGGTAATTTTTCCATCCTCAATCAGGTAGGCCTCCGATGCGCTGAAGACAAATTTACCGCTGGTGATGTCCACCTGGCCGCCGCCGAAGTTCTTTGCGTAGAGACCGCGCCGGACACTGCGCAGAATATCTTCCGGCGCATCGTCACCAGCCAGCATGTAGGTGTTCGTCATGCGCGGCATGGGAATCTGCTGATAGCTCTCGCGCCGCCCATTGCCGGTGTGCGGCATGCTCATGAGTCGCGCGGAGAGCTTGTCGCTGAGGTAGCCCTTCAGGATTCCGTTTTCAATCAGCACGGTCTCCTGCGTGGCTGAGCCCTCGTCATCCACGTTGAGAGAGCCGCGCCGCAGCGGCATGCGCCCGTTGTCTACCACCGTGACCTTCTCGCTTGCAACGGAGCGGCCGATGAGGCCGGCAAAGGCAGAGGTCTTCTTGCGGTTGAAGTCCGCCTCAAGGCCGTGTCCCACGGCCTCATGCAGCAGCACGCCAGGCCATCCCGGCCCCAGCACCACCTCCATCTCACCGGCGGGCGCGGCCACGGCTCCAAGTTGCAGCCTGGCCTGCCGCGCGGCCTCTGTTGCGAAGTACTCCGGCGTCTTCTCTTCGTGAAAGTAATCCACCTCCACGCGGCCGCCGCCACCGGCGCTGCCGCGCGTGGTCTGCGCGCCATCCCTGGCCAGCACAAAGACGTTCAGGCGGGCCAGGGGCTGGGTATCGCTGGCAAAGGTGCCGTCAGAGGCGGCGACGAGGATGCGACGCAGCTCGTCCGCGTAGCTGGCGCGCACCTGCACGATGCGTGCGTCATAGCTGCGCGCTGCGCGATCCGCGCGCCGCAGCAGCTCCAGCTTGGCGCAAAGGTCTGTATCAACCTCAAGCGCGGGGATGGGGTACAGGCTGGTTTCGCCCGGAACCAGCTTCAGGTTGACGACGGGCGTTCTGGCCGGGCCACTGGCGATGAGCGCAGCCGTGCGCGCGGCGTGCAACAGGCGCTCGGCGGAGAGGTCGTCCGTATAGGCATAGCCGGTGCGCTCACCCGCGACCACGCGGACGCCGCAGCCGGCGCTTAGTCCCTGGCTGGCCGTCTTGACCAGCGACTCGTCCATGCCGAGCGAAGTAGCCGCAACCGACTCGAAGTAGAGGTCGGCATATTCGCCGCCCGCGGAGAGCGCCTCGCCCAGGCAGCGCTCCAGCAGCCGCTCCGTCAGACCAAACTTCTCAAAGAAATACCGCTTGTGTTCTGCCATGTCTACCCTTTGGATGAACGGAGCGTCCTGGCTGATTCTAGGCTCGCGGCGGGTACTGGTAAACCAGCAAACCACGTGCTGCGCCAGGTACCGCGGGCGATTTCCACAAACCAGCAGATTGGGGAAAATTGCTACCATCGCGCCATGAAGAAGCTCTTTGTTCTCTCCCTGGTGCTGCTGTTCTCGGCCTCAGCCTTCGCTGATGCTCCCCATCGCCGGCATCATCGTCATCCCCACCACAGGCATCATCACTCCTAAGCCGGAGTGAGCCACCGGGCCCGGGCGTGCTCCGGCCAAGGCTGCGCGCCCGGGCTGTGCATTAGGGGTTTTCTGCACAGCATCCCGGCTGCTATCGTCCACAGTCATGAACACTGCGACCCCTGACCAACTCCGCTATCCCATAGGCAGATTCAGCCGTCCCGTGCAGCTTGGCCCCACAGAGATCCGGCATGCCATTGCCACCGTCGCGGCGTTGCCTGAAAATTTGCGCGCCGCCGTCAGTGAGCTTTCCCCACAGCAGCTTGAAACACCTTACCGCGAGGGCGGCTGGACCCTTCGCCAGACGGTGCATCACATTGCCGACAGCCACCTGAACGCGTATGCGCGTTTCCGGCTGGCGCTGACCGAAGACTGGCCGGTAATCACACCCTACAAGGATGCGCTGTGGGCGGAGCTGCCCGACGCTCGGACAGCCCCGGTGGACCTCTCGCTCGAACTGCTCGACGGCCTGCACCGGCGCTGGACGCTGCTGCTGGAGGCGATGACCGAGGCAGACTGGCAGCGCGGCTACGACCACCCCGAGAGCGGCCGGCAGACCCTGCCCCAGGTGCTCGCGCTCTACGAGTGGCACAGCCGCCACCACCTTGCGCACATTACCAGATTGCGGGAGCGCATGGGCTGGTAGTTGAAATCTGCTTGCCCGGTGGCGTGCCCGCGCCGCATGATGGGCGCAGATGCCCCGCAACTTTCCTGCTGCCGCTTCGTCCTCTGCGGATGAGCTCGCGCGGGTGCTCGAGCAGTTCCTGGCCGAGCACCCGCAGGCTTCCGTAATTGAGGACGGGCGCGCCGTCTTCGACCTGCGCAGCGCGCGCTACCAGATCAGCGCCGAGCACGGGCGCTGCACACTGCAGCTATGGTCAGAGGAGCAGAACGTGGTGCGCACCGTCGTCTTCGCAGAGGTGAAACGGAGCGCGCTGCGGCTTTAGACGGGCGGCTGCGGTCAGGCAGGGCCGCAGCTGCTGCAGATTGTGCCGGGGCAAGATCGACGCACTCCCACTGCGCGGGATACAGCGCGCACCCGCTACCTGCGCCAGCTGGAGCGTGCGCTCACGCGGGAGTTTCCCGGCTTCAGCATCGAGGCCATGCGCTCGGCCATGGACCTTGAGAACAGCTTCGGACCGGCCTACGCGCGCGGCATGATGCTGAAGGGGCAGAGCGCATGGGCGGTGATTGGCGCAGGGCCGGATGAGCCGCAAGCCACCATTGACGGCATTCTCACCCTGGCCGTGCTGTGGCTCTGCTGGTGCCGCGAGCATGGTGAGGGGCGCCGGCTGTTTGAGGGCGTTCGCGTGGTGGTGCCCGCGGGCTCGGCTGCCACCACGCGCACCCGCATGGCGTGGATGAACGCCGCCCTGGCGAAGTGGGAACTTTATGAGCTGGATGCGAATACCGAGGCCCTCACGCGCATTGACCTTGCAGACCAGGGAAATCTGCGTACCGTGCTGCTGCAGGCGTTCGATCCGAAGCGAGCGCTTGAGCGGGCAGGCTCCACTATCGGCCATGTGCTCACGCTGCTGCCCGAGGGCATGCGCGAGGTCATCGAGGTGCGGCCGGTAAGCCCGGCTGAGATCTCGCTCATGCTCTATGGGCTCGAGTTTGCGCGCGTGCGCTACGGCTCCGCTCACTCCTTTCATCGCGCGAGCGCGGTCACCTTCGGCGCCGGGGTAAACGAAATGCCGCTGGATGCTGCTACAGAGCCGCTGTTCCGCGAGCTCACGCATCGGCTGTTTGCACATCGCAGGCCCGGCAGCAACGTGCGTGACCCCCTATACCGGCTGCAGCCGGAGCGATGGCTCGAATCCGAGCTGAGGCGCAGCCTGGAGCTGCTGGACGATCACCTGCGCTTAGGCCAGCTTTATGCCCAGGTGCCCTCTTTCACCTCTGGAGAGCGTGGCCTGCTTGACCTGTTAGCCGTCGACAGGGGAGGCCGGCTGGCCGTTCTCGAGCTCAAGGCGAATGAGGACCTGCACTTGCCGCTGCAGGCGCTCGACTACTGGATAAGGGTGCGCAAGGTGAACCTTGCAGGCGAGCTTGCCGCCGCGGGTTACTTTCCGGGAGTCCACCTGAGCAGCGCGGCGCCTCTGCTTTACCTGGTCGCACCCGCGCTGCGCATTCATCCCGCAAACTATGCCGTGCTGCGCTTCCTCTCGCCCGCGGTGGAATGGACGCTGATGGCGCTCGACGAGCAGTGGCGCAGGCGAATGAAGGTGGTGTGGCGCAAGCGCCGGGCAGACATCGTCTGACCTGTCCACGCGTCAGTACTTGTAAAAGCCGCGGCCGGTCTTGCGGCCCAGCCAGCCCGCGTCCACCATGCGGATGAGCAGCGGACACGGGCGATATTTCGGGTCGCCGAGCCCGTCTTCAAGCACGCGCATGATGTCCAGGCAGACGTCGAGACCGATAAAGTCAGCCAGGGTGAGCGGGCCCATCGGGTGCGCCATGCCCAGCCTGAATACCTCATCCACGGCCTCGGGCGTGGCCACGCCCTCCATCACCGCGAACATGGCTTCGTTGAGCAGCGGCATGAGCACGCGGTTTGAGACGAAGCCGGCCGCGTCGTTCACCTCCACCGGCGTCTTGCCCAGCTTCTCCGACAGCGAGCGCACCTCGTCATAGGTGGCCTGCGAGGTCGCCAGCCCGCGAATGACCTCCACCAGCTTCATCACCGGGACAGGGTTGAAGAAATGCATCCCTGTAACACGGTCCGGACGCCCGGTCTGCGCGCCAAGCCTGGTGATGGAGATCGAAGACGTGTTGCTGGCCAGGATGACCTCAGCCGGCAGGATGCGGTCCAGGTCGCGAAAGATCTGCTGCTTGATCTCGAACCGCTCCGTCGCCGCTTCGATGACAAAGCCGCACTCGCGCAGCGCCTCGCGGTCGAGCACGCCCTGTATGCGGGCCAGCGCGGCCTGGGCCTCGTCGGCGGTAAGCTTGGCCTTGGCTGCCTCCCGGTCAAGATTTTTGCGGATCGTTTCCATACCGCGATCGAGAAAGCGCTGCTCCACGTCGCAGAGCACCACGTCAAAGCCGCTGCGCGCAAATACGTGGGCTATGCCGTTGCCCATGGTTCCCGCGCCGATCACACCTGCCTTCATGAACTCCCCTCCGTACAAAACTAGTGAGTGTATCAGGCCGGGGTCTCCACCAGCACGCAGGTAATGTTGTCATGGCCGCCGGCTTCATTGGCCGCGTCGATCAAGCCGCGGCAGCGCTCTTCGAGCGTGCCCTCGCCTGCGAGCAGTTCCGCGATGCGCTCCGGGCTGATCTCGCGCGTGAGCCCGTCGCTGCACAGCAGGAAGAGGTCTCCTGCCACAGTGTCTACAACGCGCACCTCGGGCACCAGGCTGGCCTGCGTGCCGATGGCGCGCGTGATGACATTGCGCAGCGGCGAGCGCGTGGCCTCGAGCTCGGTCATAATCCCGAGCCGTACCTGCTCCTGTACCAGGGAGTGATCTTCCGTGCAGCGCTCGAGCCGGCCTTGGCGCAGACGATAGCAGCGGCTGTCGCCGGCGTGGCCCACCCAGGCGCGCCAGCCGCCCGCGGCCGCTGGCCGCAGCAGCAGCGCGACAATCGTGGTGCCCATGCCTCCTAGGCTCTGCTCGCGTTGCGCGCGCTGCAGCACGGCACGGTTGGCTGCGGAGAGCGCAGCTTCCAGCAGCCGCTCAGGGTTGCGTGCACCGATAGCGGCGCAGATCTTTTCCACCACTGCATTCACGGCGGTATGGCTGGCCACCTCGCCTGCGGCCGCGCCACCCATCCCGTCGCAGACGAGGAAGATGCCCGCCTCACTGCAGACGCCGTAGGCATCCTCATTGGCGCGGCGCATCCTGCCCACGTCCGTAATAGCAGCGAATCGGAGTATCGGAGTCTTGGCAGCTTCCATCAGCTTGATTCTTGCAACGCTTCGAAGGACCCAAGACTACATGACGCGGAGCTGAAACGAACACTCAAAGCGGCTGATGGCGGACCGGTTGGCAGCATCGCTGGCCGCGCCGCACAAAAGCCGGAACTGGAGTCGGGACCCGGCGCCGAAGTTTGACCGCATCGCGACCACCCCGTATACTTCATCCTGTACCAAGCGGGAGTAGCTCAGTGGTAGAGCATCGCCTTGCCAAGGCGAGGGTCGCGGGTTCAAGTCCCGTCTCCCGCTCCAAACGGCCCGGGAATTCTCTTCCGCGTGCCCACGTCCGGCGTGGTTTGACTCCCTGCCCACCCTCTGACGTAATCTAACCTGTTTCCAGGGCGCGGTACCCAAGTGGTAAGGGAGAGGTCTGCAAAACCTTTATGCGTGAGTTCGATTCTCACCCGCGCCTCCAATCCCTGATCCTTCTGCATTCACACTGCATGCCGCATCTTCTCAATGCATCGACTGTTCATGCTTCCGTGTACCCACATCCGTCCTATATAGGTTTACGACCGAGGTCTGTACCGTCACCAGTGGCATATCATTGGGCGCCAGGCCGACCAGCCGGCAGTCAAGGACGTTGGCCGATCGTACGTTCTGGATGGATGCGATGCGCTCCAGCGTGCCGTTCAGACCAACACGATAGATCGGTTTTCCCGGCTCCAGAAAGTCCTGAAAGTAGATCCAAAGCCCATCGTGGGACCACACCGGGTCAGCAGTGCCGTGGTTTGTGAGTAGTGTCCAACGCCCGGTCGTCCTATCCAGCAGCATGAGCGCTCGTTGGTCGAGACGGATTGCCGCGATGTACCGTCCATCCGGCGAAACTCGAGGACTGAATAGGCCGATAGACGCGGGCACCTGCTCTACCTTGTGCGTCCCGATATCCAGCGTGTAGATCGCGCGCGGCCTGGCATCACCGCTCATCGCCGCCGGGGCACGCCCAAACACCAGCGTCTTCCCATCGGGGAGCCAGTCAGGATCGGCTTCGTCCCGCGCCTCGTGAATCAGAGGTTGCACGTCGCCTCCGGAGGCATCGATGAGATACAGCTTCCATGGACTCCCACTCTGCTGCGCCATGACCGCAAGGCGATCGTCTTTCGGCGACCACTTCATAACGAAGATGTGGAAAGGCGGAGACATCAGCTGGAGCCGCTCAGTGCCGTCCGCGCGGCTGCGCCATAAAGAGCCATCCGCCGCATTCAACCAAGCCACCCATTTGCCATCGCGGGAGTATTCCACCAGCGCTGCCGAACTAAGGCTGGAACTCAGTGGCGCAAACTCACCGCCCAGCGCGCTCAGAGACTGAACTTCCCAGCGGGAGTTTGCCCCGATGAAGTAGACCTCCTGCCCGCTGCGGCTGGTCACCGGTGCGGTGAAGTCCAGCGGTCCTGCCGTAACCGGCAGTGGCGTCCAAGACCATGGACGCCACCATGGTGCCCGCTCCAACTGCCAGAGATCGCTCGAACCACCATGCGAGGATTGAAAAATATAGCGCGACCCGTCTGCGGTCCAGCTGCCGCAGCACTCAGCACTCGGATGCGTCCACCCTGGCAGGAGCGGTTTCAGGTCTTTGCCCTCTGCATTGATCTGCCATAATGAGGCGCTGCGATGTTCCGCATCCAAGATGGTGAAGCGCAGCAGGTCGCCTGCCGGAGACCACCGCAGCCAAAACGCGCGCCCTCCTACACTTGCAAATCGCTGCGGGTCGGAGCCATCTTCGTTCACGGTGAACAGGTCGTGCCCCGCGGCATACATGATGCGTTGTCCGTCCGGCATCCAGGTGGCATCATGCGCCAGCAGTCCCGGTATGCGACGAGCCCGGCCACCCAGCGTGAGCACTACCCACAGGGCCTGCTCTGATTCCCGGCCCAGATGACTGCGGACGACCAGCTTCGAGCCATCCGGAGAGATGGAGCCGATGGTCGGCGATTCAATGCCGGACGGCAGATCAAGCAGGCTAATCTCCCCGTTGGCTATCAGTGCTTCCGCAAGCACCGATGTCCCGTTCACCACGTGGGAGAAATAGATGCGTTCGCCGTCTGTCGCCATGCTTGAGAGGCTCTCGATATCGGCCATGCTGGACCGCACCCGGCCAGACTGCGTCCATGGCGCAATCCGGGCCCGCCGGCCCCATTGCGGGCGCAGCAA
>CAYQYM010000029.1:0-12873 GCA_964421715.1 uncultured Acidipila sp. | reverse complement strand
ACCCTGACATGCTGCCCATCGGCTACCTGGGACCTGTGGCCGGATGGGGCAAGCCGCGCCAGTCAAATCTTACGGCAGAGGAGCAGCGTACGCTCATCACGCTGTGGTCTATCTCGCGTTCGCCGCTGATCGCGGGTGCAAACCTGACCCGCATGGACGCGGCCACCGCAGCGCCGCTGACCAATGACGAGGTGCTGGCCGTCGATCAGCATTCAGCCGACAATCACCAGGCGCTTGAGCTGGGAGACCTGACGGTGTGGACGGCAAAGGCTGCTGACGGCACGGGCATCTACGTGGGGTTCTTCAACACGGGGGACAGCAGGCTGCCGGTGAACCTGCTGCTGTCGTCGCTCGGCATGCAGGCCGGTGCGCATCGGCAGCGCGACCTCTGGCAGCACAAGGATTTGCAGGCAGCGGACGCGGTGCAGGGCGAGCTTGCTCCACATGCCGCCCTGCTGGTGAAGGTGAGCCGGTGATAAGCCCCCGGCTCTGAAAGCGCAGCGGCCGTAAACGCAACACGGAGTTTGCGGCAGGCATCCTAGTCGTGCAAACTGCTCCAAGTAAAACGCTTCGAGAAAGCTGCCGCCTTCAGGATGAGCCAGACCAGACCCAAGAGCACCACGAGCGCCTGGGCAGAGCGCGTCAACGCACTCCGCAACGTGCCGCCTGTGCTGCACATTTTGTGGGGCTCAGGACCAGCGGTCGTAACGTGGGGACTGGTGCTGCGTGTGCTTGTGGCTGTTATGCCTTGGGGCATCGCGTGGGTGGCCTCGCGGATCATTAACGGTGTCGAGAGCGCGCTGCGGCATGCCGGCATTCCGGCGCACTTCTGGTGGCTGGTGGGCGCAGAGGTCGTCCTTGCGCTGGTGAACGGCGCACTTATGCGCACGATTGACTACTGCGACCAGCTGCTGGCCGACCGCTATACGCACCATGTGAGCGTGCAGGTGATGCGGCAGGCCGCCCAGCTTGATCTCACAACCTACGAAAATCCTGAATACTACGACCGGCTGGAGCGTGCGCGTGTGCAGGCCACGGACCGGCTGGCGATGATCCAGCAGATGGGCCGGCTATTCCAGCAGATCATCATGACCCTGGTGTGGAGCGCACAGCTCGTCTATTACTCGCCGTGGCTGATGCTGATGCTCATCTTCGGCGTGGCGCCTTCGTTCTTTGGAGAGACGCACTTCGCCTTTCTTGGTTACGCGAAAAACTTTCGCCAGACGCCGGCCAAGCGGCAGATGGATTACCTGCGGCAGGTGGGCGGCAGCAAGGAGGCCGCGAAGGAGCTGAAGCTCTTCAACCTGAGTGAATATCTGACGCAGCGGTTCGCGGTGCTCTCGGAGGTCATTTACAAGGAGAACGTCGAGCTCTCACGCCAGAAGCTGATCTGGGGCGGCATGTTCTCCCTGGTGGGAACACTGGGCTACTACGGCGCCTATGTCTTTGCCATCTGGCAGGCCATGCAGGGCAGGTATAACATCGGCGTTTTCTATTTGATTACGACGGCGATTCAGCAGGCGAGCTCGAACCTGCAGCAGGCGTTCTCCACCGCCTCCGGCATCGCGGACCAGGCGCTGTTCCTCACGGACCTGATTGCCTTCTTCGAGATGAAGCCGATGGTGCAGTCGCGCCCGAATGCGCTGCCGGCGCCCCGGCCGATACGGCGCGGGTTTGAATTTCGCAACGTGTCGTTCGCCTATCCGGGAACCGAGCGGCGCGTGCTCAGGAACTTCAACTTCCACCTGCACCCCGGCGAGCGCGTTGCGCTGATCGGAGAAAACGGCCAGGGCAAGACCACGGTGGTGAAGCTGATCACGAGGCTCTACGACCCCACCGAGGGGGAGATACTACTGGACGGGGTAGACCTGCGCGAGTATGCGCTGGACGATCTGCACCAGGAGATGGGTGTCATCTTTCAGGACTTCATGCGCTATGAGATGACAGCGCGGGAGAACATCGCAGTGGGGCGCATCGAGGTGCCGCACACGCAGGAAGAGATCGAGTACGCGGCGCGGAAGAGCCTGGCCGAGGGTGTTGTAGGAAAGCTGGCCGGCGGCTACGAGCAGATGCTGGGGCGCAGGTTTGAGACGGGCGTGGACCTCTCCGGCGGCGAGTGGCAGAAGATCGCGCTGGCTCGGGCCTATCTGCGCGATGCGCAGCTGCTGATTCTGGACGAGCCGACGGCGGCGCTGGATGCGAAGAGCGAGCTTGAGGTCTTCGAGCGCTTTGCCGAGCTCACGACGGGCAAGATGGCGCTGCTGATCTCTCACCGCTTTTCAACGGTCAGGATGGCCGACCGCATCGTCGTTCTTGAGGGCGGCCGACTGGTAGAAGAAGGAAATCACCAGCGGCTGATGGCGATGGGCGGGCGTTACGCGGCAATGTTCGAGATGCAGGCGGCAAGTTACCGGTAGCAAAGTTTCAGGCCGCGAAAGTGTGGGAATGGACGAACAGAACTGGATGACCGGGGAGGCAGAAGCACGGCTGCGCGCGCATGCACGGCAGGCGTCGGCTGCATGGCGCGTGGAGCGCAGGCCGGTGGGTGCCGGAGCCTTTCCAGCGCGTGTGCGGGCCGCGGAGGACGCGCTGGACCGTCTCTATGCAAAGCTGAATGCGCTGCCGAAACCCGCGCCCGGAGCGCCGGCCGCCCCGCTGCTGGAGCTGCGGGAGAATCCGCGGCTGCTGCGCGCCGCGCTGCTCGAGACGCGGTCCGGCAGAAAGCAGATGGTGCGTCTGCCCCGGGTGCATCTCTCGCCGCAGGGGGAAGAGCCGCGCGTGCTGACGCTGGCTGCGGCGTACTGGGATGCGTCCGACTCGCGCTGGAACTCCGATGCCATGCGCGTCTATTTGGACG
This sequence comes from uncultured Acidipila sp., assembly GCA_964421715.1. Lineage (GTDB taxonomy): Bacteria > Acidobacteriota > Terriglobia > Terriglobales > Acidobacteriaceae > CAYQYM01. The sequence continues at coordinate 10,016 of CAYQYM010000029.1, read as the reverse complement.
AGGTGCAGCGCCAGGATGCGCTGGAGCTGGAGGAGCTATGGGCGCTGCCGACCGGGTTGAAGTTCGTGCTGCTGGAGTGGGTGGTGAGCCAGGCCTCGGCCCAGCTCGAGGCCGGCGGCGCTCCGCCTGCGGCCGCAGCCGAGCTGATGAGCCTGCGCATGAGGGCGCTGCGTGAAACCGGCCATGCGGACTGGGTCACGATGGTCGAGCCGCTGATTGCCTTTGAGGCCACGCTGCGCGAGGACCCGGCCGGAGCTTATCCGCAGATGGACTTCGACAGCCGTGAGCAGTATCGCAAGCGCGTGGCGGAGCTTGCACGCCGTTCCGAGTGCACGGAGACGGAGGTGGCCCGGCAGGCGCTCGCGCTCGCGCGCGCGTCGCAGCAGCGGCAGATTGCGGACGAGCGCAGACGGAGGCGGTGTGCGCACGTGGGCTACTACCTGATCGGGGAGGGACTGGATGCGCTCGCGAGGAAGGTGGCGTATCGTCCTCGGCTCATTGACCGTGTTCGCATGGCGCTGCGCCGCAATGCGGAGGACTTCTACATCGGTTCGATTGAAGTTATCACGGTAGTGGTGATGGCTGCGGCACTGCTGCCGCTGGTCCCGAACTACTCTGTATTTGGCGAACTCACGGTGGCGTTCTTTCTGCTGCTGCTGCCGGCCACGCAGGGCGTGGTGGACCTGCTGAACAACAGCGTGACCTCCATCTTCAAGGCCTATGCGCTGCCGAAGCTTGACTTCAGCAAAGGGCTGCCGCCGGAGTATGCGACGCTGGTCGCCGTGCCCACGCTGCTGCTCGGCGAGAAGCAGGTGCGTGAGCTCGTCCGGGAGCTGGAGCTGCGCTTTTTAGCAAACCTCGACCCCCACCTGCACTTCGCACTGGTGACCGATCTTCCGGATTCCGTGACGCGCCCGCTCGAGCGCGATACAGACCCAGTGGTAGACCTTGCGGTGCGGCTCATTGAAGAGATGAATAGGAAGTATGGGCGCCGCAATGCAGGCAAGTTTCTCCTGCTGCACCGGCATCGCATCTTTAATGCGCGGCAGGGCGTCTGGATGGGCTGGGAGCGCAAGCGCGGCAAGCTGCTGGATCTGAACAAATATCTGCGCGGCGAGTTTGACGCCTTTCCCGTAAAGGCCGGGGCCATCGACGTGCTGCGGGGTGTGCGCTACATCATCACGCTGGATTCGGACACGCAGCTGCCGCGCGGCACCGCGCACGCCATGGTAGGTGCGATGGCGCATCCGCTGAACCAGGCTATCATCGATCCGGAACGCCGCGTAGTGACGGAAGGCTACGGCATTCTTCAGCCGCGCGTCGGGGTCAGCGTGCAGTCGGCCTCGCGGTCGCGGCTGGCGTCGCTCTACTCCGGCCAGACTGGCTTCGATATTTACACGCGCGCCATCTCCGACGTCTACCAGGACCTGTTCGGCGAGGGCATTTTTACCGGCAAAGGTATCTATGAGGTGGAGACGCTGCATGCGGTGCTTGACCGGCGTTTTCCGCGCAATGCGCTGCTCAGCCATGACCTGATCGAGGGCAGCTATGCGCGCGCCGGGCTGGTCACCGATGTAGAGGTCATTGACGACTATCCCTCGCATTACAGCGCCTACACGCGGCGACAGCATCGCTGGGTGCGCGGCGACTGGCAGATCGCGCCGTGGCTGTTTTCGCGCGTGCCGGACGAATCCGGTCATCGCGTCAGGAATCCGATTTCGACGATCTCCAGGTGGAAGATTTTTGACAACCTGCGCCGCTCATTGGTGGAGCCGTTCACGTTCATCCTGCTGGTGGCAGGATGGCTTGGTCTGCCCGGAGGTGCGCTCTACTGGACGGCAATGACGCTGTTCCTGATGTTCCTGCCGACCCTGGTGAAGCTTCTGTTTGGGCTTGGGCGCGCGGCGCTGGTCGAGCAGGAGGGGGTCGTGCGGGAGGCATTCAGCGGTTTTCTCCAGGGCGCGTTTATTACGCTGCTGAACCTTGTCTTCCTGCCGCACCAGACGCTGTTGTCGATCGATGCGATCCTGCGCGCGCTGGTGCGGCGCTTCATCACCGGCCAGCGGCTGCTCGAATGGGAGACGGCGGCGGAGGCCGAGGCAAGCCTCGCCAAGAAGACGCCCGTGGACCGCTACCTGGCAGCGATGCCGCTGGTGGCTCTGCTCATAGCGGTGCTCATCGGCTGGACGCATCCACTCGCGTTCCTGGTGGCCGCGCCCATCCTGCTGCTGTGGGGGCTCTCCGGCGGCATCACGGCCTGGTTGAACCAGCCGCCCCGCGAGGTGGAGGACAAGCTGACGCGCGAGGAGGAGAGCTTCCTTCGCGAGCACGCCTTGCGCATCTGGCGCTACTTCCATGAGTATGGCGGGGAGCGGCACAACTACCTCATCCCGGACAACGTGGAAGAAGAGGGGCTGTTTGAGGCGGCGCGCGTTTCGCCTACGAACTTCGGCCTGCTGCTCAATGCCCGGCAGGCTGCGGTACAGTTCGGTTTCCTGACAGTGCCGGAGTTCGTGACGCTTACCGAACGGAGCTTCGCCACCATGGCCAGGCTGGAGATGACGCACGGCCACCTTTACAACTGGTACGACACGCGGACGCTGGCGCCGCTGCTGCCGGCGACTGTCTCCTCGGTGGACAGCGGCAACCTGGCCGCTTCGCTTTACACGCTGCACGCCGGGGCTGCCTCACTGCTGGCGCAACCAGTGCTTTCCGCGCGGCAGTTCGACGGCATCGCGGTTTATCTGCGGCTGGTGCGCCAGCAGGGCCATGCACCTGCCGTGGAGCCTCCGTCGTCGAGCGCGAGCGTGGACACGTGGGCGGGCTGGCTGCACGGCCCGGACGCGAATGCGCTGCTCGCCGCGGCTGAGGAGGTGCCCGGCAGGCCGATGCATGGCGCAGCAGACCACCAGAGGTGGTGGCTGGTTGAGACCGCCGAGCGGGTGCGCGCACTGCGCAGTCTGCTGCTGGAATATCTGCCGTGGCTGCTGCCGGAGTTTTCCAGCCTGGGCGAGCAGACGGCTCTCGGACTGCAGCGTGCGACGGCGGTTCCGCGTCTTGAAGACGCGGCGGCCTTTGCCGGGCAGCTGGACATGAGGCTGGCCCGCGCCTGGGCTGGCAGCATGCGCGGGGGTGAGACGGCGGTCACGGCCCTGGGCGAGCAGCTTCGCTCATTGCTGCCTGGAGCCATCGAGCGGCTGAACGCGTTGACCGCGCGGCTGCGACGCGTGGCCGAAGAGGCAGAGCGGCTGGCCTTCGATATGGACTTCCGCTTTCTCACAGACAAGGGCCGGCAACTGCTCTCAATCGGTTATGACGTGGCCGCAGGCAAGCTGCATGCGGCCTGCTACGACATGCTCTCGTCGGAGGCGCGCATTGCCACGTTCATCGCCGTGGCCAAGGGGGAGCTGCCGCAGCAGAGCTGGTTCAAGATGGGCCGCACGCACACCATCGCCTTCGGCAGGCCGGTGCTGCTCTCCTGGACCGGTACGATGTTCGAGTACCTCATGCCTTCGCTGTGGATGCGAAGCTATCCTGACACGCTGGTGTCGCGGACGCTCGAGGCCGTGGTGCAAATTCAGCGCGCCTTCGCGCGGCAGGCAGGTTTTCCGTGGGGCATCTCGGAGAGCGGCTATGCGCAGGTGGACGACGCCGGCCACTACCATTACCAGGCGTTCGGTATACCGCAGATCGCGCTCAAGTGGGACGCGACGGCAGGCCCGGTCGTCTCGCCGTATTCGACTTTTCTGGCCCTGAGCATCCGCCGCGGCGAAGCCATGCGCAACCTGAAGCGCATGGCCGAGGCTGGGTGGATTGGCAGCTACGGCTACTACGAGGCCGCCGACTACATGGAGAAAAAACGCGAGCCGAGACTCGTACGCGAGTGGATGGCGCACCACCAGGGCATGTCGCTGCTGGCGCTGCTGAACCTGCTCGATGGCAACATCGTGCAGGACTGGTTCCATGCCAACCCGCACCTGCAGGCCGCCGAGTTGCTGCTGCATGAGAAGCCGATCAGCGAGGCGGCAGTGCGCGCCGAGCACAAGCAGTTCGCGCCGGCGGGCTAGCGGCGGGCCCCGGCCGGCAGCGCCGCTCGTGTATGTTGGCAGACATGCAGACCTTTGCCGCGATCGATATCGGCTCCAACTCCTGCAGGCTGAAGATTGCGCGCGTCGTGCGTCACCGTCTTGAGGTGCTGCATGAGGACCGCGAGGTGACGCGGCTGGGAGCCAGCGTATTCGAGAGCGGGCTGATCTCCCCGGACGCGATGGCGGCGACCCTTCGCGCGCTGAAGCGGTTTTACCGCGCCGTGCAGCAGCACTCGGCGGACAGGATACGTGCCGTCGCCACCTCGGCCATGCGCGATGCGCGCAACAGCCGAGCCTTCCTGGCCTGGGTGCGCGATGAGACAGGCTGGGAGGTCGAGGTCATCTCCGGGCTCGAAGAAGGCCGCCTAATTTACCGCGGCGTGATGAGCAATGAGCCTGACGTGACCGGGCGCTGCCTGCTGGTGGACCTGGGCGGCGGGAGCTGCGAGCTCTCGCTCTCTGAGCGGCGGCGCATTGTTGAGACAGTGAGCGTGCCGCTGGGCGCGGTCAGGCTTACGCAGGAGTTCCTGAAGACAGACCCGCCCTCGAAGGACGACATTGCGCGACTGCGCCAGTTCATCGCGCGCGAGCTGCGCAAGGCCGAGCGGCGGATTCACCCCGAAGGCGTGCAGACGGTGCTGGCCACCTCAGGCACAGCAGCCGCGCTGTCCCAAGCAGGCAGCGCGCTGGACAAGGACGCCGGCTTTACGCAGACGGAGACCGTGCGGAGGCTGACGCGCAAGCTCACCAGGCTCGCGAACGCGGAACGCGCAGGAATCGAAGGCATCGGTCCGCGCCGCTCAGAGATCATCGTCGCCGGCGCGCACGTCTTTGCCGAGCTGCTGGAGCGGTTTTCGCTGCCGGGATTCCGCTATTCAGAGATGGGGCTGCGCGACGGCATCCTGGCGCAGATGCTGGCCGAGCAGGACACCCGCACCACGGCCCACCAGCAGTTTGAGCGGGAGCGATGGCAGGGCGTGCTTGAGACGTGCCGGCGCTACGGCGTGGACCCGCGGCAGGCTGAGCCGGTGCGCGTGCATGCGGGCCAGCTCTTTCGCGACCTGCAGAGCGTACACGCATTGCCGCCGGAGTATCGCGTGTGGCTGGAGGCGGCGGCCATGCTGCGCGACACGGGCAAGTTCCTCAACTACCAGGGGCACCATCGGCACGCGCAGTACATCATCGCCAACTCGGAGCTCTTCGGTTTTACGCCGCAGCAGCGCATCCTCACCTCGGCCATTGCACGCTACCTAGGCAAGAGCCGGCCGGAGCCGGAGGGGCGCACCATGCGCCAGGTTCCGCCCACCGACCATGAGCATGTGAAGCGGGCGGTGGTGCTGCTGCGGCTGGCCGTGGCGCTGAACCAGGACCGTGCGAGCGACGTGCTGAAGGTGCGCGTGAGGGTTTTTCCGAAAAGGGTCCTCCTGGAGGTGCTGCCGGGCCGCACCGGTGCGGAGCTCGAACTGTGGTCGCTGCGTAAGGAGGATTCCTACTTCCGCGAGGTCTTCCGGCGCGAGCTCTTCGCCACCCTGGCATAGACGCCGCGCAGGATGCGTGGGTCCACCAGCCAGTGCAGCAGGCCCGGCCTGCGGTCGCAGTCGATGCGCACAATGGCGCCCTTGCGCATGCGGATGGAAGCGCGGCCGGGGCTGGCCACCAGCATGCCCACGAACTGCGGCAGGTTGGGATTGTGGCCAACGATCAGCACGTTCTCCTGCCCGTTCAGGCCAGAGACGAGCTTCTGGAAGTCTGCGATGCTGGCTGCGGGCGCCAGGGCCTCCGAGACCTGGATGCGGTTTTCGTAGCCTGTCTCAGTGCCTACCAGCGAGGCCGTTTGCAGGGCGCGCTTGAGTGGGCTTGAAAGGATGAGGTCAAACTGCACCTTCAGCGCGTTCAGGTAGCTGCCGATGAGCAGGCACTGTTGCTTGCCTTCCTTATCCAGGGGACGCCGGACATCGAGCAGGGGGTTCGCGCGGCGGGTTCCGGCGCTCGCGTGTCGAAGAATGTATAGATTCATGCAGCGTGGCTTCCAATCAGCTTGGCATGGCAGCAGCGCCAGCCTTTAACATGATTGTAACAATGCAAAGCGAAGCCCGAAGGCTAGTAGAACAGGAGCCCTGTTCATTTCAAGCGGAGGACGCGGGCTGGCTGAAAAGCAAAGGGCCCGCCACCTGGGCGGGCCCTTCGTGGTGAGACTACAGTAGGGCTAGGTGCGCTCGATTTCCTTAAGACGGGCGGCCTTGCCGCGGAGTCCGCGCAGGTAGAAGAGCTTGGAACGGCGCACGCGGGCCGAGCGAACCTTTTCAATCTTGTCGATCACCTTCGAGTTGAAGGGGAAGATGCGCTCGACCCCTTGGCCGAAGCTCATCTTGCGGACGGTGAAGCTGCCCTGGGGACCGTTGTTAAGGGCGATGACGATGCCCTCAAAGGCCTGCAGGCGCTCTTTTTCGCCTTCCTTGATCTTCACCTGGACGCGCACCGTGTCTCCAGGAACGAAATCTGGGAGGTCAGTGCGGTTCAGCTTCTCAGCGAGGCGCTGCATTACGGGATGGATAGACATGACTTCTTCCTGGCAATGAATTCAGAACTTCCAGTTTACACAAGAAGTAGCGCTTTGTGCCAGAGCAGGCGCGGTGGTCCAGGCCGCCTTGCGGAGCAGGGCACGAATGCTAGCCGACAACGGTTCCTTTCAGTTCGCCAAAGCCGATGCGCCGCACGCCGGGCCGCTCACACCAGGCGCGGAAGATGACCTCGTCGCCGTCGGCGAGAAAGCAGCGTTGTTCTCCCGTGGAGAGCCGGACCGGCTCTGCGCCGCGGCGAGTGATCTCAAGCAGGCAGCCGAGTTCGTCCGGGTTGGGGCCGGAGATGGTGCCGGTGCCGAGCAGGTCGCCCGGACGCAGATTGCAGCCGTTGCTGGTGTGGTGCGTGAGCATCTGGGCGAGCGACCAATAGAGGTGGCGCGCGTTGCTGCGGCTGAGCCGGTGGGGCGCATGCCCGCCTTCGCGCATGGCGGCCGTTGCGAGCAGCACCTCCAGCACAATGTCGAAGCCGCCGCTCTGCGCATCCTGCGCAGAGCGCAGATAGGCAAGCGGTGCGGGGTCGCCGGACGGGCGCGAGGGCATGGGCACGCGAAAGGGCGCGAGTGCCTCGAGCGGGACCACCCAGGGCGAGATGGTGGTGAGAAAGTTTTTGGCGAGAAACGGCCCAAGCGGCTGATATTCCCAGCTTTGGATGTCGCGCGCGGACCAGTCGTTCAGCAGGCAGAGCCCGAAGATGTGGCGCTCGCTTTCTTCAAGGGCTACTGGTTGGCCGAGTGCATTGCCCTGGCCGATGAAGCAGCCCAGCTCGAGCTCGTAGTCGAGCAGGCGCGAGGGGCCGAACAGCGGCGCATCAGCGTCTGGGGCCTTGATCTGTCCTCTGGGGCGCGGAACCTCGTGCCCACTGACCGCGATGGAAGACGAGCGGCCATGGTAGCCGATGGGAACGTACTTGTAATTCGGCAGCAAGGGATTGTCAGGCCGGAAGAGGCGGCCGACGTTGGTGGCATGGTGGATGGAGGCGTAGAAGTCGGTGTAATCGCCGATGTGCGCGGGGAGCAGCATCGTGGCCGCGCTCTGCGGAACCAGGCAGGAGCGCGCGGTGTGCTGATCTGCCGAGCCGGCGGTCAGAACGTGCTGCAGGCGCGCGCGCAGCGTGGCTGCGGCTTCAGGGGCGAGCGACATGAGCCGGTTCAGCAGCGGCTCTACGCAGGCCTGGCGCAGGGTCGCATTCAGTTCATCCAGCAGGCCGGCGCGAACGGCAGCGCGCAGATCGAAGATGCTGTCGCCGATCGCTACGCCAATCGAGGGGGCGTCCTTGCCCGTGCGGAAAACGCCGTACGGCAGATTCTCAAGCGGGAAGTTGGTGTCCGGGGTGTTTGCAGTCTCGACCCAACTGGTGAGTGGTGTGGTCATAGCCATCCCAAAGCGCTTAGTTCCTGCACCGGTTCCACGAACGAGCAGGAGCCAAAGCTCATGGCGAATGCATGGCGCGCGGCGGCCAGTTCGCTTGCCGTAAATCCGTGGCGCTGCCAGGTGATTCCGTCCTGTCCCTCCACCTCGGCGAGCTCTATCGCCGAGGGGCTGCACTCTTCGAGCAGTGCCTGTACCGTCTGCTCATCCTCGCCGCGGAAGGCCATGGCCGCCGCCAGGAAGACATTTAAAAAGCCGTGCATCGTGGCGCAGGGGGCAGCCGGTTCATAGGTGAGCGGGTGCTCCGCACGCGTGGCATGATGCAGGCCGGCTGTAGCCTTGAAGGCGACGCCGAGCCGGGCGCAGGCACACAGGAAGCGAGCTACGTCTGCCGCAGGGGGGATCGAGCCGGACCGGATTCCGCCGGTCCTAATCTTGGCGCGTGCCGTCTTGGCGCGTGCCGGAAGCGTACGGGCAAGCTCCGCGACAGCCGCCAGCAGATCTGCATCGACAGCGTGCAGTTCAAAGTAGACCGGGCACCCATGCGGGACGGCTTGCGCTATGCGTGCCATCTCTGCGCCGCATGTGGCTTTCGCCTCGACGCTGCGGCAGAGGCTCCCGAGCGAGCGGAGCTGGTCGATTTCGGCGATCTCTGGTCCAACGAGGAGGCTTAAACGCCAGTCGCACGCGGGGAGATCGCGGCGATGCTGCTCGAAAGCTGCCAGCTTATCTATGGGCAGAACGAAGCAGTGAAGCATGCCGGCATGCGGGCCGGCGGCGTAGTCTGCGTAGTTGGCCATGGCCTGCGCCAACGGCAGTCCGGCGGGAGGAAAGAGCCCCGCGTAGTCGATGAGGCTGTGGGTGAGCGCGGTCACGGCAGCGTTGCCGCCGCGGGCGCGCCGGACCTGCTGCTCGGCCTGCGAGGTTTGGGCTGTCACTCCTTGGACCCGCCGCTGAAGCGCTTTTTGAGCCCCTGCCAGCATTCGTAGTACTCGTGCTGCAGCACGCGCGAGGCAAGCGCAAACTCCGTGGGGCGCAACACAAGCTGCGTCTCGAACATGAAGGCCAGCGTGTCTGCCAGGAACTGCGGCTTGAGCTCGGCGCTGGAGGCGCGCTCGAAGGTCTCGGCGTCGGGGCCGTGTCCGGCCATGCAGTTGTGCAGGCTAGCGCCGCCAGGTACAAAGCCCTCCGCCTTGGCATCGTACTGCCCGAAGACCAGGCCCATGAACTCGTTCATCATGTTGCGGTGGAACCACGGCGGCCGGAAGGTGTGCTCGGCCACCATCCAGCGCGGCGGGAACAGGACGAAATCGACGTTGGCGGTTCCGTGTACCGGGGTGGGCGAGGTGAGCACAGTGTAGATGGACGGGTCAGGATGATCGAAGCTGACCGAGTTGATGCAGTTGAAGTTCTTCAGGTCGTACTTGTAGGGCGCGTAGTTGCCATGCCAGGCCACCACGTCGAGCGGCGAATGATCGATCTCAGCCTGCCAGAGCCGGCCCAGGAATTTGCTGACGATGGCGAAGCTGCCCTCGCGATCCTCATAGGCCGCCACGGGGGTGAGAAAGTCGCGTGGATTGGCCAGGCCATTCGCGCCGATCGGGCCGAGATCGGGCAGCCGGAACTGCGCGCCGTAGTTTTCGCAGATGTAACCGCGGGCCGCGGCTTCGGCCAGCTCCACGCGAAACTTGATGCCGCGTGGCAGCACGCAGATCTCTCCGGGCGCAAGGTCGATCCGGCCGAGCTCGGTGTGAAGCAGCAGGCGCCCCTGCTGCGGCACCAGCAGCATCTCTCCGTCGGCGTTGTAGAAAAAATGGTCCGTCATGCTACGGTTGGCGACATAGAGGTGAATAGCCACGCCGGTCTGCATGGCCGGGTCGCCGTTGCCGCCGAGCGTCGTCAGGCCGGCGACGAAGTCCGTCGGCTGCTCGGGAATGGGCAGCGGGTTCCAGCGGAGCTGGTTGGGTGGCGTGGGTAC